>CALRRW020000045.1:0-7964 GCA_943370695.1 Comamonas sp. lk
GCGCAATATGTTCGGCAACTGTTACCTGCTTCGGAGGCAACTGCACACCACTTTCGTTCATGCTGCATGAAGCAAGTAGGCAACTAACTATCCAAAATAAGAGTATGTGTTTAATCTTGTTTATGCTCATCACTTTTCCGTTTACTCAATAAAACAGCCTATTGCTTTGGTTTTAGCCACAATAATGGGCTTTTGTTTTACAATACTTGTTAAGGCGTCTTTTAAATTATGCTCGGTAATCACTTTCCGCTTTTTGCCCAGCTCGTATGCCCAATTGTCAATCCTGCCCTGGTACACAACCTTGTTGTTTTTATCCAGCACAATAACTTCGGGTGTAATGGTAACCTTGTATTTTTTCACCAATACCAGTTGTTCATCTGTATAGAGTGGAATGGGAACATTATAACGTTTTTGGTAGGCCGCAATAGTTGCTGCCGAAAAATCTGTTCCCGGTACAATACCCACCATCTCAATACCCTGTTTGGAAAATTCGGTAAATAACTCCCGGATGGTGAGCGAATAACTTTGGCACAACGGGCACTCGGGTGACAAAAAAAAGTAAACGCGCGCTTTACTTGTTACTTTTTCGGTAAACAGAACAGAGTTACCTTTACAATCCTTTAGCGGGATAGACTGGGCGGTAACAATATGTGTGCAGCACCAGCAGCACAATACCAAAAGCAATTTATACATCAAGCAAATATCTTAAAAACCATCAAGGATAAAAATTCGTATCTTGAACAAAACCAAACATCACACAATTATGTTATATCTTACAATGAACAAATTAACCAATACTTTTTCATTCCTGCTCTTTAATTTAATCAGTGTAACCCTATTTTCGTGCACCGACAATAACAACCCATCCATTCCCAAACTTACAACCAATATGAATACAGAAACAACCAACACCCTTGATACTGCCACCTTTGGTGCCGGATGTTTTTGGTGTGTAGAAGCCATATACCAACAATTAGAGGGTGTTATTTCCGTATCCTCAGGTTATACAGGCGGTCATATCAAAAACCCAACGTACAAGGAAGTGTGCAGCGGACTAACGGGCCATGCCGAAGTTTGCCAGATTGTATACGACCCCAAAATGATTACCTACCCCGAATTATTACAGGCTTTTTGGATAAGCCACGACCCCACCACCCTCAACCGCCAGGGAAATGATGTGGGCACACAATACCGCTCCGTTATTTATTTCCACAGCGACCAACAAAAACAACTTGCCGAACAGTACAAAAAAGAATTGAATGCTTCTCACGCTTACCCTGATCCGATTGTAACCGAAATCAGTCCGATTGAAGTGTTTTACAAAGCAGAAGATTACCACCAAAATTATTTCAATGAAAATGGCGACCAGCCTTATTGCCAGTTTGTGGTAAAACCCAAACTCGATAAGTTTCAAAAAGTATTTAAGGGTAAACTCAAAACGAAGGCTCACTAAAAACTTACTCGAATCTAAAATCAAAAAAGGGCAACAATCTTATCAAAGATTGTTGCCCTTTTTATTTGTGTTTATTCAGGAAACAATATTAGTGCTTCACCACTTTTATAAAATGTACCTCGTCTTTAACTGTTAACCGTAAAATGTATACACCGGTTTGCACCTCCTCAGCATCAACCATGTCAATTGTGTTTTCCCCAGGAGTGACTTCTGCAGTTTGTGTTGCCACAACTTTCCCCCTTAAATCCATCATCTCCAGGGTTGCCTGTCCGCTGGTTGCTGCCGCAAACGATAGCGTATAGTTGCTGGTATATGGATTCGGGAAAACCGAAATACCACTGGCTGCCGCACTGGTTTCTTTGCTCACTTTTACGATATTGGAATAGGTGTATTTTCCATCAAAATCAAGTTGCTTCAATCGGTAGTATAAAACAGGTGAAACGGCAAACGCGTGTTCATCTGTTAAACGATACCCAATTACCTGATTGCTTTTCCCTGCACCTTTTACAAAATTTATTTTCTCAAAATTGCGCCCGTCAACCGAACGCTCAATATCAAATCCTTTATTGTTCGTTTCAGAAGCAGTTGACCAATAAAGCTCAACATGTTGTTGTTTCGCTCGCGCATTAAATGAAAGCAATGAAACCGGTAACGGAATGGTTCTAATAGGACCTTCGTAAGCACCCATTGACGGAGGATTGGAACGTAAGCTATCCACAATATCTGTTGCATAACCAACTATGGCAGCTCCCCTGTTCTGCAATGTGTTTGCACCAATGGTTAAGTTGGTGTTGCTCACAAATTGCGGATCCAAACTCACCGAATGTGTATTTCCATAGGTAGCTGCCTGCAATCCGGCCAAAGTTGTAACATCGGATGCCGTTATGGAATCGGCCATTAATACTCCGTGTGCACTATTGGCAATAAAATTATTGTAATCAAAAATAAAGTAAGGAGCATTCACAATACATAACGCATAATGTTTGGAACCTGCAATTTTCCCAGTCATGCTGTTCGAAAAAATATTGTTTCGGATATCTACATCCATTGCATATTCTACCATCATAGCAGCCGATGAACTTTGGTTATTTCCAACTGTTGGTTGCCCGTAGAGATGAACGGTATTAAAATACATTTTAAGACCAGAAGCAGAACCAATTCTAATACCATAAGCAGTTCTATTCGAATACGGAGATACTGAATAATTCGTTGCCATGATATCACTAATGGCATTATTGGTAATAGTGATATTATCAAGTACTAAAAACGGATCGCCAACATTGATACCCAAAGCAGCATACCCGGAACTACCCGTTGCATAAATACCCCGAATCGTATTTCCGCTAATGATGCAATTACTTGAATAATCTTTAATATTAATTCCGGTAGCATTATAGCCAGAAGTGTTCCTTACATTCTTAATTGTATTTTTACTAATGGTTATACTATCTGTAAATTGCATATAAATTCCATTCTTGGTGTTAGGAACGCTCAAGTTGTCGTGACCAATTACATTAGCAATAATCCTTACCCCCCTTACTTTTTCCATATCCGAGACCCCCGATACAACTATTGCATCTGCACAATTGAAAATATTATTGTTTTGGATGAGGAGGTTGTTATGTCCGACACCGCCTTTACCAATTCCTCCAAGAATACTGCCTCCCCATGAACTTACCACGGTTGTACCGCCAATAACGATACCTGAAGAACTAGAGTTTGAAAACCCTTGGATAGTTGTATTTTTGAACACAGAATTTTGAGACCCCTGATTATATGCGTCTCCTGCAAACCAAACACCAATCCCACCTGCATTTGTATTGCGGATAATAATATTTCTGCTTAATGTTCCATTATTTGAACCATCAAATATGATATTATGGGTACCGTTAAAATTAATAAGACCATCTGCACCTCCGTTGCCTGAAATGGTTGCCGTATTGCCTAGTGCCGGTTTAAATGTAATGGTATTACTATCCGAAGTTCCCCTTAATTCACCAATCCAAATTGGGAATGTTTCGGCTGGTGCTGAGTAATTAGTGCTTGTTAATTGAAAAACAACAGGTCCTCCTACTCCTTTTAAATGTAATGCAAATACAGCTGCAGTAATTGTTGGAAAATTAGGAGTTGTTTGACCTGCACCCACCAAATAATTTCCGGCCAATGGAATATAATCAATCATGTACCCATTAGGTGATGTTGGAGCGCTTATAATCGAGTCTATTCTTGCGGCAACAAAACCAACACTTGGGTTTGCCGAAATATTTCGAGAAGCTTTCACATCTTCGGCAACAACAAAATAGAGAATCGTATCCAATTCTGTAACATGTCCCAATCTTAAACGAGTATAGTCGATTGTAAAATCAAATGGAGAAGTAGTATTCGTTGCTTCAACATATTTCCAGCCATTAAACGAAGCATTATTATTAGCAGGGTAAGTTCCAAAAACATTGGCATCAGTCGATTTTCGATAATACAAACGCGGTTTAGCGGTTGTTGTATTTACACCAGTGTAATCTGTAATAGATGCAAACCCCGTGAGCACTCGATTGGCAAGCGATTTCTCATCAACTATTGAGTTATAAGAAATGATCGGACCCGAAATATCATTCCCATTTTCATACGCTCCTATTCCGGGTGGGTTGGAACGAATACTATCCACAATGTCAAATAATATACCTGGTATTGCAACACCCTTGCCCTTTAATGTATCACTTCCGGGGGTTAAATTAAGATAGCTTGCAAACAAAGGAGCAATACTCACTGAGTTTGTATTTGCACCGGTTGCCGTTCGTAAATCGGCCAAAGTCAAAATACCATTAAGATTAGAACCTGACCGGGTTGCCATCAAACGGGCCGTATTGCCAGAAACAATAAAATTGTTATAATCAAATATTGAATAAGGTGCAGCAGTAACTGTATTGCTAAAAAAAGTATAGCCTTTACCCTGGTTATCAGGTGAACTGCCCATTTCATTGGAGAAGATATTATTCCGAATATCTAATGCAGTTGCAGAATAAGAGTTAACATACAAACTCACACTTGACCCTCTGAATAGATAACCAACCAAATGAACCGAATTAAAATACAATTTAATATTGTTTCCGGCACCGATTTTAATACCGAATGTACGGGGTTGTGTCAGAATACTTGCAAAAACATCATTAGCAAAGATGTTCGTGATAACATTGTTACTAAAAACAATATTGTTATTTAGACCACTACTCACTTTAATACCAAAAGCACCACATTCATCATTGATATCATTATCAATCGGAATGGATGCTATGCCGCTAATGACATTTTTTGAAACTTCGCTGTTAGTTGTATTTCCATTAATAAAAATACCTGTACAGTTTCTATAGTCTGCACTTACATTTTTTACAATATTTTTGATTACCCTAATAGAGTCAGCATCTTTTATAAAAACACCCGTTTCCCCTATTCCCAAACCATTGGAATCAATCCCTATTATGTTATCTGTCAGCACTATTCTAGTGGCTTTCAAATTTGGGGCACCACTCAAGAGAATACCATGTCCACAATTATAGATGAGGTTATTTTGTATCGATAGATTATCATGTCCACCCCCATCTGTTATATCTGCCGTTTGTCCTCCTATTACCAGTCCAAATGTATTATACCAATAACCCTTTCCTCCTCCCTTCAAAATAGTATTCTTTAACACACTATTTTGTGAACCTTGATTGGATGTTGTTCCCTGGAACATAATTACTGCACCGCGGGAAGCGCTTGTGTTTTGTATAAACAAATCCTGACTATTCGTCCCATTGTTGGACCCATCGATAATAACATTATCGGAACCTTTTAACGTAATAACTCCGGTACCAGAGGGACCCGTGATAACAACTCTTTTGCCCGTTGAAGGTTTAATTGTAATGGTATTTAAAGATGAGCTTCCAGATATTTCATCAATAATCATAGGAAACACCTCTGTTGAAGGTGTGTAAAACGAATCCGTTAACTGGAAGACAACAGGTGCTTTTACACCATTTAGATTAAGCGCTTTGAGGGCTTCCTTAATGCTTTGAAAATTTGGAGCAGTTTGATTTGCACCAACAAAATAATTTCCTGCAAGTGGACGTTCAGCAATAATGTAATAATTCGGAAGAAGTGGAGCGCTTGTTATGTTATTAACTGATGTTGCTACAAACCCGGCTAATGGATTTGATGAAACATGCAACGGGTCAATATTATCTTGTGCTACTACAAAATACTGAATGGTATCCCAAAGAGAAACACCTCCATTGGTTAACAAAGCATAATCAATTGTAAAATTGAATGGAGATACAATATTCGATGCCTCAACATATTTCCATCCATCAAATATGGCATTATTATCTGCCGGGTAATTTCCAAAAACAGATGCCTCTGATATTCTCTTAAAATACAACCTCGGTTTTGCGGTAGTTGTATTAATGCCACTATAATCAGTAATGGTTGCAAAACTTGTTAACGTTCTGCTAGTTGCTAACGTATCATTAAACAATGTGTTGTATACAATTGTGGGGGCCGACCCATCGATTGCATGTTCGTAAGCACCCAATGTTGGGGGATTGGAACGTACGCTATCCAATAAATCAGTAATTATTTCCGGAATATGTGTACCAAATGCCTGCGCTGTTCCCAAAGAGGGAATCAAATTACTATCGTTTACAAACGATGGATTCATGCTTATGGAATTCGCATTCCCATTTGTTACAGTTCTCAGTGCAGTTAATGTTGTGTAATCAGTAAAAGAAGAACCATTGTATCCCATCATTACCCGCCCCTGAGGACTATTTGTAATAAAATTATTATAATCAAATATTGATGACGGGAATGGCGTATAGCTGATAAGCGCATACTGTTTTGCATTACTATATGTGCTTACTGTACTATTGGAAAAAACATTATTCCTAACATCAAGCCCTGTTATGCCACTTGAAAAGATAGACAAGGCAGATGAACCGCTTACAGCTCTAATATTAGACACCGTGGTATACAGATTAACAGTATTAAAATATAGTTTAATATTACTACCGCCTGCAATCCCAATTCCGGCAGTGCTGTAGGCCATAGATGACGAAAACGTAACAATATTGCTAATGGCGTTATTATTTATATTTACATTATTTACTCCTGTCGCCCCTTGTATTTTAATTCCATAAGCACCATAACCATCTCTCGAATGTATTCCATTAATAATATTAGCTTTTATCGTACAATTAGTTGTATACCCGTCAATCTGAATACCAATATTATCGCTGAATAATAGCGCTTTCATATTTTTCACTGTATTATAACCACATATTATAGAATCACTATTGGTAATATAAACTCCATACCTGCCGTTACCCAAAGCAATTGTATCTGTTCCTATTGTATTGTTGATTAGTCTAACCAATCTCACTTTATTGACTGACGAACCACCGCTCAAAACAACTGCATCTCTACAATTGTAAATCATATTATGTTGGATAAGCAAGTTGTTATGTCCAACTCCATTGGATGATAGGTCAACAGTTGTACCACCAATCAATAAACCGTAAGCAGCGTTATTACTTCCCCCTTTGATAATGGTGTTTTTCAGAATACTATTTTGGGATCCTTGATTAACTGTGGTTCCCTGGAACATTATACCAACTCCTGTTGATATTGTGTTCTGAATAACCAAATCCTGACTTGTTGTACCATTATTTGAGCCATCAATAATAATATTGTCCGTCCCGTTTAGATTGATTAATCCGGTGGATGAAGCACCCGTAATTACAGCTTTATTGCCTGATGCCGGCTTTATTGTTACAGTATTCGTTTCTGAAGAGCCGGTAATCTCATTTATAGTAATAGGCGAAATCGAATAATTAGCATCAGTAAGTTGCAATACTACTGGAGCACCAACACCCCTGTTATGCAATGCCACTATAGCTGAAGATAGGTTTGCAAAATGAGGATAAGTATATATCGATCCTACATTATAAGTTCCTGCAAGTGGCGTATCATAAACTACAAACCGATTAGGTATATTGGGAGCTTTTGTAACTGAATAAACATTGGTAGCGATTAAACCTGAAGAAGGACTTGCAACAAAATTAGTTGGTGCTATAACATCCTGAGCAACCATAAAATATTCAATCGTATCCCAGATGGAAACTATCCCTGATGATAGCAACGAATAATCAAATGTAAAATCAAATGGAGACGATGTATTGGAAGCCTCTACATATTTCCAACCATTAAATGACGCATTATTATCGGTAGGATAATTACCAAAAGCATTCGCATCTGTTGATTTCTTGTAGTAAACATGGGGTTTTGCCGTTGTAGTATCTACACCGCTAAAATCCGTAATGATTGCACTCAATGTTCTATTTGTAAGTTGTGTTGTATTACCCAAAGCTGTAAAACTAATTACAGGGCTTATTACATCCACACCTCCTTCATAAGCACCAAGTGTTGGTATATTTGAACGCACGCTGTCTCTTATATCTAATGTAAAATTAGCAATAGG
>CALRRW020000046.1:0-7882 GCA_943370695.1 Comamonas sp. lk
GGTGGACACGTGGTATTGTTGTTAATTGAAATGATTACCGGCAAACCCATCAGCACCAAAGCCATGGAACGTGTACAAACCGTTGGTATGGTTATTTTACTTTCGTTGATGGTGCTCATTTTCGGAAACGATATCATCGGGTTGTTTCGGTAAATGGATTTATGGTATATGGTTTTATAGTCCCGAAGCTTCGGGATGCGGCTTTATGTGACCCATAGAGCCATAAAGCCATAGAGCCACAAAGCCAAAGCCCCACTTATCAACTAAACAACCACCAAGTGTGGATTTCTGCAGCTGCTATTCACTTATTTTTGATAACCATTTGACTATATCATGAAAAAAATATTGGTTATTGTATTGCTTATTGCGTGTAAACAAACCTGTTGGGCACAATTGGATTCTGCCAAAAAGGATACCCGCATTTTAATCGTTCCGTATCAAACCATGATGCATTTTAGCGATGCCGATGATGATATTGCCCGGTACAGCAAAAAGGATAAGTCGCAGGTGCGCAACCAGCTTCGCACCGATTTGGAAGCAAATGTATACCACCAGTTATTGGCCTCATTTGACGCCATTAGCCTGATGCGGGCCACAACCATGAATGGTGAAGAAGATTTAAACCGCATTTATGCAGCAACCCGCTACACCGTGTATTCCAAACAGGCACAGGATGAATACCATGCCCAAAAAGGATCAAGCCTCACGCAATCTTTTCAAAACATCAGTGAAAAATTCAAACTCAAAAGCAAGAACCAAACTTTTTGGGTAAGCGATTCATCGGTTATGCTTGGTGCTATTGGCAACAAAGATTTGTTCCAATACCTGCACAAAAAATACAACGAAAAATACATCCTGTTTATCACCCAGTTTGAAATCAATACCAGCAATAAAAACTCTATTGAATGGCTCAAACAGGAATATACCAGGGAATACACCATACATTACAACTTGTTTGATTACACCGGCACACTGATACGCGCAGAGGTGATTACCATTAAAGCCGGTAATGAAAACAAACTGGAAGACATTAACAGCAAAGACCTGATTGTACTGGCTCAAAAACTCAAAGAGATTGTACAAGTAGCAAACTAAAAAACATGAGCATACTAAAACTGGGTGACAAAGTTCGATTTGTAAACGAAAATATGCAGGGTGTTGTAACCAACATCAACGGCAAAATTATTGGCGTAACCATCGAAGATGATTTTGAAATTCCGGTTGCGGCCAATGAGCTGATAAAAATAGAAGAGCCTGTTGCCAAAACAGCCGAACCTGTTTTTATCACCAAAAAATCCAACTACGTAAAAGTATACGAGGGTATTCATATTGCCTGGGAACGGCTCAGTGAAACAAGTTTGGAGCTTAAACTCCACAACTCCGAAAGTGATTTAATTGCGTTTGCCTATTTCCAAAAAAGCAACCAAACATTTGAATTGCGCCAAAACGGAACCCTTGCCATTGAAACCTATGTATCGTTGGGGAAATTTAACCTCGAACAATTTAATACCTGGCCCGAAATGGCTTTCCAGGTAATGTATATCCAGGAACAAGGCAATACCTTTAAACCACAACTGGTGAAAACCGTTAAGTTAAATGCCAAGGAATTTCATGCAAGTTTTAAGCAATGTTATTTTTTAGGCAAACAAGCCTACACCTTCAGGTTGGATGAATCCATCAACAAAGCCGACATTCAAAAATTGCTAAACAAAGATTTTGGCGAACCTGCCGGTAAACAAGTATTTGTAACCGAAGAGTCGCTCAATAAAAAACCGCAACCCATTGTGGATTTGCACATCGAAAAAATTACCGACAATGCCTCGGGATTGAGTGCGCAGGAAATTATGGATTTGCAAATGAAGGTATTTTCGAAAAGCCTTGAAATGGCGCATGTGCACCAGATGCAAAAAATTGTATTCATTCATGGAATCGGCAACCACTTTTTGAAAAACAAAATCAAAAACTACCTCACCCAGCAAAAAGCCATCGTGAAAAAATACCAGGACGCGGATATGGTGAAATTTGGTGGTGGCGCCACCGAGGTCATTTTGATTTGAGATTTACGATTTTAGATTTACGATTTAACCGGCATATACTAAAATCGTCATTCAAATCTCAATTCGTCATTCAATTCGTAAATCTCAATTTTTACGGGGTCCTTTCGGTTGCAGTGGTCTGATTTCCAAATTAACGGTGTGGAAATTATCCGGCATTTCTAAGGCTTGAATAATACTCAATGCCACATCTTCCGGCATCAGCATGTAATCATGCGGTTGGATGCCCGGACTGTTTCTAAAAAAATCGGTTTTGGTGGAACCCGGATACAAACACGTAACCTTAATCCTGAAGTCGCGCACCTCCCGAAACAATGACTCGCTCAGGCCCTTTACAGCCCATTTGCTGGCACAATAAGCTGCCACCTGAGGCATTCCCTCTAATGCAGCCGTTGAAGCGATATTGATGATATGCCCGTATTGTTGTGTTTTCATGTTGGGCAACACTGCCTGGCAACAATAAATGGTTCCGTTTACATTCGTCTCCATCATTTCGGTAACCTGCTCCAAAGGCATTTCTTCCAACAACCCGAAATAACCCAGGCCCGCATTGTTCAATAAAATGTGAATGGTATTGTTTGTGTGCTCAAAAACAGTATTAAATGCCTGCTGCACACTTTGACTGTTTCTCACATCACAATTGATAAAAGTATAGTTGGCGTGTTCAATCGTATTGTTGCGGCCAAGTCCAAAAACCCGCGTGCCTTTATTCAATAATGCAAGTGTTGTATGGTAACCGATTCCTTTGCTGACGCCTGTGACTACGGCTATTTTATGCGTTAATTCCATTGGTAACTTTTATTAATTGTGGAAAATATTTTGTGATTCTAATCTCGAAGCAACGTGTCGATGCAATCGACATGTTGTGTTAACGTGTCGATTTTTTCGCATTATTTCGACACGTTTGGTGTATATGTCGATTGCATCGACACATACTAAAAAGCATAACAATCTCATTAACAGTTATTTTACTCAGAAAGCACATTCATAAGGGCGGTATTAATATAATAGACCTCTTTCCCTATTTTCATTGAATGAAGTAGTCCACTTGCCTCAATTTTTTTAAGGTATTCAGCTGCTGTTTGCCGTTTAGCAATATGATGCTCTTCTAAAATACTTGTTTTAATGTATGGATAACTGTAAAGTAAATCTACTAGTTCTTTAGAATATGATGTTTTTAGAACCCCTTTTACAATCTGATGTGATTGTTCCTTTAAACGAAGTATCGCATTTACCTTTTTTAAGGTTATTTCTGCTGTTTCCCCAACTCCTTGTAGTACAAAGCGTACCCACTCGCTCCAATTTCCCTGCTCCGTAACTTCTCTTAGCAATCGATAATAATCTGATTTGTTTTGAATAAAATACCTACTTAAATAAAGCACAGGCAAGCCGATTAAATCTTTATTGATTAGATACAACACGTTCAAAATCCTACCGGTTCTTCCATTACCATCACTAAATGGGTGAATCGCCTCAAATTGGTAATGAATCAATGCCATTTTAATCAAGGAATCTAAATCTGAATATTCATCATCATTTATGAACTTTTCTAATGTGGCCAGCTTTTCTCTAATAATATGTTCACCTTCAGGTGGAGTATACACAACACTATTATTTGTTGGATTAGCAAGTTTGGTTCCCGTATTTTTTCGGATGTTATCATCAGTATCTCTTAGCTTTTGCATGATACCTACTAAAAGGTTGGTTGTAATTAAACCACTTTGCTTTAACTGTTGCATCCCCCAGTACATCGCTTCTCGGTATTGTATGACTTCTTTTGCTGCTGAGTGCTTCATCTTGTCCGTAAAACTCAAGGTTGCTTTATAGAGTTCATCTTGAGTTGTTACTATATTTTCAATCGCACTTGATTCCTTACTCTCTTGCAAAACAATGGTGTTCAACAATAAGTTAGGGTTGGGCAATGTTTGACAGTAGCCTTTTAATTCTGCCAATAGCTTATTCGCTTTTATCGTAAGTTTTAAAATCTCAACGGTTTCCAAATTAGCTTTGGGCGGCAAATCTGGAAGTCGATTAAAAGGTAAGTCTTTATTAAATGCCAGCATTGTTCTAAATAAAAATTGCTCTGTGTTAAATTGAGTCCGTTAAATTACATAAAAAAGGCCACCCACAAGGGATGGCCTCAAAAAAAAAAAATGAGACGATTATACCGCTTTCACAAATAGCAAAATATTTGCAGCGGCATAATACCATCTAAGATTTACCCTACCGCATTGGCTTAAGGATAAATCAAGTTGGTATTATTTCTTAATCTCAAATGTGTTCATGAATGCAGTAGTGAAGTTTCCTTTTTTGAAATCTTCATTTTGCATCAATTGGATATGCAATGGAATGGTGGTTTTTAAACCCGGACCTTCAATGATAAATTCATTGAGGGCACGTTCCATTTTAATGATGGCCTCTTCGCGTGTTTGTGCAAACACAATCAATTTGGCAATCATCGAATCGTAATTGGAAGGAATGGTATAACCCGCGTAAACATGTGTGTCAACACGTACTCCGTGTCCGCCCGGCTTGTGCAGGTATTCAATTTTTCCCGGTGTAGGGCGGAAATTGTTTAATGGATCTTCGGCATTGATACGGCATTCGATTGCATGGCGGAAAGGGAAATAATTTTTACCGCTAATCGGAACTCCGGCAGCAATTAAAATTTGTTCTTTCACCAAATCGTAATTGATAACTTCTTCGGTTACCGGATGCTCCACCTGGATACGCGTATTCATTTCCATGAAATAAAAATTGCGGTGTTTGTCAACCAAAAATTCAATGGTTCCCAAACCTTCGTAGTTAATGGACTTGGCACCTTTAACGGCTGCATCACCCATTGCTTCACGCAATTCAGGTGTTACAAACGGAGAAGGAGCTTCTTCCACCAATTTCTGGTGTCTGCGTTGGATCGAACAATCGCGCTCACTCAAGTGGCATACATTTCCGTATTGATCGCCTGCCAATTGAATTTCGATATGGCGTGGTTCTTCAATGTATTTTTCCATGTACATCCCATCGTTTCCGAAGGCTGCCAATGATTCCTGACGTGCGCTGTCCCAGTGTTTTTCAAACTCTTCGTCATTCCAAATAATGCGCATTCCACGTCCACCACCACCGGCTGTTGCCTTGATGATAACAGGATACCCAACCGTTTTGGCCAATTCTCTTCCTTCATCGCAGCTTGCCAGCAAACCATCCGAACCCGGAATAACAGGAACCCCTGCTCTTTTCATGGTATCTTTTGCGTTTGCTTTGTCACCCATTTGGTTAATCATTTCGGGTGAAGCGCCAATAAATTTAATACCGTGATCGCGGCAAATACCCGAGAACTTAGCGTTTTCAGATAAAAAACCATAACCCGGATGAATGGCATCGGCATTGGTAATTTCGGCAGCAGCAATAATGCTGGCCATATTCAAATACGATTGTGGCGAAGGTGCCGGACCGATACATACAGCTTCATCTGCAAAACGCACATGTAAACTATCCTTATCGGCTGTAGAATATACAGCAACCGTTTTAATGCCCATTTCCTTTGCGGTACGTATTACACGTAAGGCTATCTCGCCACGGTTTGCAATTAGTATTTTTTTAAACATAGTCTTTTTGATGTGAAAATGTGTAGACATGCAACCGTGTTGTAGACGCTAAATAATACGGATGCCGAATGAAGTTGTTACACTCATTTACCCATCTATACATTTGCTTTTCTGCACATCGGGTGCACAGTATATTTATTTCGGTTCTACCAAAAATAACGGTTGGTCGTATTCTACCGGTGAAGCATTTTCAACCAATACTTTCACGATTGTTCCCGACACTTCCGATTCAATTTCGTTGAACAATTTCATTGCCTCCACCACACACAATACCGAGCCTACTTTAATTTCGTCACCTACATTTACAAATGAAGGTTTATCAGGGGCTGATGATTTGTAAAACGTACCAATCATAGGCGATTTTACGGTAATCAAATTACTTGCGTTGTGGGTTGGTGCGGCCGGAGCAGCAGGTGCTGTTGGGCTTGCCACCGGTGCAGCCGGTACACTCACTTGTATTGGAGCCGGAGCAGCTACAGGAGCCTGAATGTAGGTCACTTTATCCTCAATCTTCTTGATGGCAATTTTAAAATCACCTTTCTCAACTTCAACTTCCGAAACCTCAGCTTCAGATACCAGTTTAATGAGTTCTTTAATCTCTTTTAATTCCATGTTAGGATTGCTTTATTGATATCAAATGTATAGAAATTTTAAAATTCTCAGCGATTTGCTTTAAATTTTAATACGTTTTAATAAAATTCAGAAAAATTCAGCCGAAAATTAGCTGTTGTAGGCCCATTTTAAATAAATAGCTCCCCAGGTAAATCCACCACCAAAAGCCGACAAAATAATATTGTCACCTTTTTTAAGTTGTTTTTCCCATTCCCATAAACACAATGGCAATGTTCCGTTGGTGGTATTTCCAAAATGATCAATATTGATCATCACTTTATCTTTTGATAAACCCATACGCTCGGCTGTTGCATCAATGATGCGCAAGTTTGCCTGGTGCGGTACCAGCCATGCAACATCATCAGCTGTAAGGTGGTTGCGTTCCATGATCTGTGCCGAAACATCAGCCATTCCGCTTACTGCGTATTTAAACACGGTTTTACCATCCTGGTATACAAAATGTTCTTTGGCGTCAACGGTTTCGTGGGTTGGTGGTTTTAAAGACCCACCTGCCTTTTGGTGTAAATAATGACGGCCATTGCCATCCACCTTCAAAATACTATCCTGTATGCCCAATCCTTCTTTGTTGGGTTCCAATAATACACAACCGCATCCGTCACCAAAAATAATACAGGTATTTCTATCCGTATAATCAATGATTGACGACATTTTATCGGCACCTACCACCAATACTTTTTTGTATTTACCGCTTTCCACAAATTTGGAACCTGTTTCGAGGGCAAACAAAAAGCCGGAGCAAGCTGCGGCTAAATCAAATCCAAATGCATTTTTGGCACCGATTTTATCGGCTAAAATATTGGCACTTGCCGGGAAAATCAAATCGGGAGTTACCGTGGCAAAGATGATGACATCTATTTCATCGGCAGTAATACCGCGCTTGGCAAGCAAGCCTTTCACCGCATGCATGGCCATATCCGAAGTAGCTAAACCTGGCGTTTTAAGGATACGTCTTTCGCTGATTCCGGTTCGTGAGAGGATCCACTCATCGTTGGTATCCACCATTTTCTCCAAATCCTTATTGGTAAGTTTATCTTCCGGAACATAACCGTTCACGCAAGTAATTGCTGCAGTAATTTTATTCATTATTGAGTTGGAGGTACTAAGTTTTTAAATGCTTCGCGAACAATTCCACATAAGTTGGAATTCACCACATCGCGTGCTGAAAAAATCATGTTTTTAAATGCTTTTGCATTGGAAATACCATGACCAATAATTACGGGAGCATTCACACCCAAAATCGGTGTACCTCCGTAATTTTCATAATTCATACTATCAAAATACTCATCGTTGATACCGCGTTTTTTCATCACGTAGTAAACGGATTCAAATGCTTTTAACACTACATTTCCCACAAATCCTTCGCACACAAAAACGTCTGCTTTATCCGAAAGGAAATCGCGCCCCTCTACATTGCCCACAAAATTGAAAATATCCGTACCCTCCATAATATGGTGGGCCGAAATGGTAACCAGGTTTCCTTTTTCTTTTTCTTCGCCAATGCTCAGCAACCCTACTTTAGGGTTTTCAATGCCCATCACATTTTTGGCCATCAAATGACCCAAAATGGCAAACTGGTACAATACATCCGGT
>CALRRW020000047.1:0-7851 GCA_943370695.1 Comamonas sp. lk
ACCTGTATTACAGTTTTCGATTGTATTAGCAGTTAATTTATTATAGCTGTTGGAACCGGCTGCTGTTGTAACTGTTATTGCAGTAGCTGCAGTAGTACCAGTGGTATTATGAATAATGATACCGCAAGAACCATTATGTCCTACAGTCCATGAAGTATTGTTTAATCTGTTAAGAGTTACACGGCAGTTTTTGATTGTATTATGTTGTGCTCCATCAGTTGCTGATGTTTTAAACAATGCATATCCAAACTCCATACTTAACGCCACGGTATTATTAGCAACCGGATCAAGTAAGTCTATTCCGTCTATTGTTACGTAATCGGATCCTGAAAGAGACCATATACCATCCGGTATCGCACTCGCAGGAGTGGCGGTTCCGGTTCCATATGCGGTAATTAGAGGATTAGCTCCCACACCGCTTTTTTGGAAAACGATTTGGTCTGCAAGTGTTCCTGTTGCTGTTACATTAATGGTAGCAGCAATTGTTTCGGTATAGCCGGCTGCGATGTTAAAAATTACGCCCCCGGTTCCTACTCCATTTGTATTTAAATCGGCCACAGCAGCTGCAATTGAAGCATAATCTCCTGGAATCGATTTAGCTCCGGTAAGTGCTTGTGCGTGGATATTGCCTGTGCCTATTAGCAATAGCAATCCAATTCCCAAGCCGCGGGCTATTAAATTTCGAATTGTTTGTAATTGTTTTTTCATGGTTTATTTATTTGATGTTATTTTTTGGTGTTAGCGATCTTGTTTTTTATTGAAACAAGGTCTCCTGTTTTTGTCTTTTCTGAACAACTGTTGTTATTCGTTCCAAACGGTGGAGTTCCATGGGAAATCGCGTCTTAGCGAGAATGCCCATTCGGCTTTTGTTACGTGGTTAAACATTTTTTAAGATGATTTTAGTGTTTGACTTGTTAATTATTTCTTAAACTGGAAAACTAATTTATGATATTAATCACTACGTTTAGCCGTTTTAATGTCGCACTTTTTAAATAGGAAGATGACGGATGATTATTTGTTTCGAAAGGCATTAATTGCCGTATAAATGGCAAAATGTTGATGCAAACGAATTGCTATTAAAAAAAATTAATGCAAATTTAATTTATATTTAGACCTCATTTAGCTCTATAAATGGTTTTGTCGTAGGATTTGCAGGATGATATTATCCACGGAAAACCACAGATTGATGCATTTGAAATGGTGAGGCTATGAATACGCTTTAAAAAGTAGCGAAATTACATGGTAAAGACATTGATGAATGCTAGTGGAGGCAGCATTAAAGGGAGGGGATGCAGTTAAGGGCCGGGTTGCCAAAAGAAAATAAAGCGTTGGGGTCATTTACTCAAATGCCCCTCTTAGCTCATTTTGTCGGTTAGCATCAAGCCGTATAAAAATAAAAAGTAAGATGGTAAAACTCAAGAGAGAAGAGCCTCCATAGCTGAAGAAGGGCAGTGGTATGCCAATAACCGGTAGCAAACCTAACGTCATTCCGATATTAATAGCAAAGTGGAAAAACAGAATAGATGCGACACAATACCCATAGATACGGTTGAACTTTTGTCGCTGACGCTCGGCCATCATCAATATGCGCCATAATAAAACAATGTATAGGATTATAAATACAGTTGAACCAACGAAGCCGTATTCTTCGCCAATGGTGCAAAAAATAAAGTCGGTACTTTGTTCGGGCACAAAGCGGAATTTATTTTGTGTGCCTTCCAAAAAACCTTTACCAAGTAAGCCTCCGGAGCCAATGGCAATTTTGGATTGCTGCACATTATATCCGGCACCTTTTAAATCTACTTCTTTACCGAGCAATACGTTGATACGTGATTTTTGATGTGGTTGCAGGATGTTTTCAAATGCATATCCGATACTGCTTGCAAAAGCCATGGCAAATAATGCCACACCGGCCACAATCAATAAATTTTGTTTGTTTCTGCGAATAATCAGTGTGAATCCGCCTGCAATTACTGCTATTGCAATGATTAAATACATTGAGGGAACAATCAATGCCAATACGGCCAACACGCCCATCATAAATCCAATGAACAAAAAATATCCGGGTAAACCTTCACGGTATAACATAAACACGAATGAAGCAAACACGAGTGCTCCTCCTGTTTCGTTTTGCAGCAAAATAATAATCATCGGAAGGATAATCATTCCTCCTGCAATGAGCTGTGTTTTTTTGTCGCCAAACTTAATATTAAATCCACTCAGGTAACGGGCGAGTGCAAGGGAAGCTCCAAACTTAGCAAATTCGGCAGGCTGCATCCTAAAACCACCGATTTCAATCCATGAGGCCGAACCTTTTACGGTAGTTGCAAATGCCAGTACGGCTAATAATAGTAGGATGGTGATTATATAAATAGGATACGCAAACGCATAAAAAAACTTTTCATCAACCAGTAAAATCAGTAGTCCTATGAAAGACGAAAGGCCAATCCAGATAAGTTGCTTGCCATAGTTTTGGGTAGCGTCATAAATCATGGGATTGGTTTCTTTATAAACTGATGCATAAATGCACAGTAATCCTGAAATTACAAACGTGTAGTACAACACGAGCGTAAGCCAATCAATGTTTGATGGTTTGGGTTGTTGTTGCGCTTGTATCATTTTTGTGAACTAAATTTCCTTTAAGCATTCGTTCTAATAAAACCTTGCGGGTATCATGTTTTCCTGTTAAATATTGTTCCATCATGAGGCTGGCAATAGGGGCGGCCCAAGTTGCACCAAACCCAGCATTTTCTACAATTACTGCAATGGCAATTTTGGGATTATCTTTTGGTGCAAATGCAAAAAACACCGAGTGGTCCTTACCATGAGGGTTTTGTGCAGTTCCTGTTTTTCCGCAAATATCAATTCCGGGGATTTGTGCTATGCGGGCAGTTCCCGCCATCACCACATCATGCATGCCTTCTATCACAATCGGGAAATAAGAGGTATCTACTGAACTCCAGTGTTTGTTATTGTACTCAGGATTCGGATTTTTTTTGCCATTGATTGTTTTAACAACATGGGGTGTAATATAATAACCCCGATTGGCTACAGCTGCTGTTGCATTAGCCATCTGCAAGGGTGTAATCCCTAATTCGCCTTGTCCGATTCCCAAAGAGATAGTGGTGGTTGCCTGCCAGCGGTAACGGCCATATATTTTATCATAGTATGCCGAAGTGGGTAACAAACCTCCTCCTTCGCCATATAAATCAACGCCTAGCTTTTTACCGAGACCAAAGCTGGCCATATGGTCGTGGAATTTATTGTAAGCCACTTCGGCTTTGGGGTAAGCAAGGTTATTAACCATGCTGCGGTATACCTGGCAAAAGTATGCATTACACGAAACCGCTATGGCACCGCGCAAAGCCAGTGGTGAACTATGCGGATGACATCCTACAAACATATAACCATGGTGACAGGCATACAACGTATTTGGGGTAAGTACACCTTCCTGTTGTCCTGCAAGGGCCATCAATACTTTGAAAATGGAACCTGGTGGATAAGGAGCGGCCAGCGGGCGATTAAACAATGGTTTGGATGGGTCTCGTAATAATTTCATGTAGTTGTTTCCGCGCTCGCGGCCAACAAATAAATTGGGGTCGTATGTTGGACTGGCTACCAGTGCCAATATTTCGCCTGTTGACGGTTCGATGGCAACTACACTACCAATTTTATTGTTAAGCAACTGTTCACCCAATGCCTGCAATTGATGGTCGATACTCAGTTCAATGTTTTGTCCTGCAACGGCAGCGGTGTCAAATGCTCCGTCTTTGTATCGGCCTTGTGTTCTGTTTTTTGAATCTACCAAAATATACTGTACACCCTTTTGCCCACGCAATACTTCTTCATATGTTCGTTCCACACCGCTTATACCGATAAAATCACCCATGCGGTAATAGTCGCCACTTTTTTCAATATCCCTATCGGTTACCTCACCGATGTATCCCATTACGTGTGCGGCATCACTAAATTTATACCGTCTGTCGGTTCGCACAATCGTTGTAAAACCGAGAAAGTCAAACATCTTTTCCTGAAAGGCAGCATACGTTTGAATGCTTAGTTGTTTTTCAAAAAGTTGTTCGCGGTATGGAGCATATCCTTTGCTGCGTTTCATTTTTTGAAACCGTTGTAAAAATCCTTCTGTTGTTATGCCGAGTATTTTGCAAAATTCTGCTGTGTCCAGATTTTTTACCTGGTCGGGAGTTACCATTAAATCATAAATGGCATCGTTGTATACCAGCAATTCACCCTTACGATCATAAATTAAACCACGGGCAGGATAGATGGTTTGTTCCTGTAAAACGTTTTGTTGGGCGGAGCGCAGATAGGAGTCGTCAAACAATTGCAAAAATGCAAGTCTGATAACATATACTACTGCCAGGGCTACGAAGATGGCAATAAGAACATTACGTTTGGCCGAACTATCCATTATCTTTTTTGGTTCTGAAAAATAATAATTGTCCGATGATAATCAGTAGTAATGTTACCAACGTGCTGAGCACTACACGCGACAGGGTGGCGAAAAATTCCTGGAAGCCATAAATTTCTAAAAAGAAAAGCAACAGGTGATGAATGAAAATCATCACGAAGCCGTATACGGTGAACCATACAATTCCTTTTTGAGAAAGGGATGGGATTACGCGTCCTTCCATATCTTCTTTGGTGGTAGTGGCGCGTAAATAGTGAATGCGCATAAACCCCATAAGGTTACAAGCTGCAATGTGCAGTCCGGGTGTACTCGAAAAAGCATCAATAACGGCACCTGTTAAAAACGAAATGATTACAACATGCCAGGCTTTGGTATTAATGGGCAACAGCAATATGAATGACACATATACATATGGATTGATATAGCTGCTCAGTTCAATATTATTGATAACCAATAGCTGCAGCAATACAATGCCTATAAACCGTAACAGATATGTTGCTATATTTAAAATCACTTGGCGGGATTAATGGTATTTTCTAAATCTTGTTGTTCCTGTTTAAGCAGATTACGAATTACATACACTGTTGATACTGTTGAAAAATCGGTATTCAATTCCACTTTGATGGTGTGGAAATTATCTCCTGCATCAAGCGTGTGTGCGTATATTTTTCCGATTGGAATTCCTTCAGGGAAAATCGTAGAAAAATTACTGGTAATAATTTTGTCGTTGGTCATTAGCGGCACGTGTTTGTTTACATCCTTTAATGCGGCATAACGAGGGTCATCACCTTCCCACACGAGTGAACCAAACGCTCCGTTTTTCTCAACCTTTGCGCTAATCTTACAATTATTATTGAGCAATGAGAGCACCGTGCAATAATGATCAGAAACGTTCATTACAATCCCAACAATTCCATTGTCACTTATTACACCCATTTCGGGTTCAATGCCATGTAACTTACCCCTGTTTAAGGTGATGTAATTATTTCGTTTGGTTACCGAATTGCTTACCACCTGTGCAGGAATGTATTCGTATTGCTGTTTGTAAACGGTGTCGTTTACTAACGTAGGGTTAAAACTGTTTTTGTAATAGGACGTAATCAGTTGAGAATGCAAACGGGCATTTTCTATTTGTAAACTATCGTTCACGTTGCGCAAGTTAAAATACTCCGTGGTATTGCTTACAGCGGTGTAATAGGAAGCGGTAACACCAGTCGTGTAATTTACAAAACTTGCTTTTTGGTAGTTGTTGAAACGATAGATTACAACAAATGCAAACACTTCCAATACAAAAAAAAGGAAGAACACATAATACTTGTAAATAAAGAATATGAGGTTGCGCATTTGCTTTTTAAATTCGAATCATAAAATCCGAAATTCGAAAGGACGATTTTTCGAATTTCGATATTCGGATTTCTTATTTTTCTTAGGTCATTAAGAATTTAAAATTCTTCAGGTTTTTAAGGGCCATACCTGTACCGCGCACTACAGCTCTTAGCGGATCATCGGCAACATGCACGGGTAATTTTGTTTTCTGTGAAATACGTTTGTCCAATCCGCGAAGCAAAGCTCCTCCTCCGGTTAAGTATAAGCCGGTAGAATAAATATCAGCCGACAATTCAGGTGGGGTTAATTCCAATGCACGCAATACTGCTTCTTCAATTTTTGAAATGGATTTATCCAAAGCGGCTGCAATTTCACTGTAGGTAACGGTAATTTGTTTGGGAATACCGGTCATCAAATCCCTGCCGTTTACTGCAAAATCAGGTGGAGGATTTTCCAATTCTGTTTGAGCAGCACCTACTTCAATTTTAATTCTTTCGGCCGTACGTTCACCCACAAGCAAGTTGTGTTGTCTGCGCATGTAATCCAAAATATCTTCGGTAAATTCATCACCGGCAACACGAATGGACTGGTCGCAAACGATACCAGCAAGTGCAATAACAGCAATCTCGGTAGTTCCACCTCCAATATCAATAATCATGTTACCCATTGGTTCAAATACGTCAATACCAATACCAATTGCGGCAGCCATGGGCTCGTGTATGAGGTAAACTTCTTTTGCACCGGCACGTTCAGCACTATCTTTTACCGCACGTTTTTCAACTTCGGTAATTCCAGAGGGGATACAAATAACCATCCGTTGTTGCGGTTTTATCAGTTTGCTTCCTTGCTGAATCATGGCAATCATTCCACGAATCATGTGTTCGGCAGCATTAAAATCGGCAATAACTCCATCTTTCAAGGGGCGAATGGTCTTAATATCTTCGTGAGCCTTGCCATGCATTTGCTGCGCCTGGCTACCAACAGCAATCACGTTTCCGGTTCTGCGGTTAATGGCAATTATGGAAGGTTCATCCACAACTACCTGATCCTTATGTATAATCAGCGTGTTGGCTGTTCCTAAATCGATGGCTAAATCCTGCGTGAGGAAACTAAACATTCCCATTTTATGTGTTTCTCGTTATAAGGTTAATTACTACCTGCAAATTATAGTATAAATATTCAAATATCCGTTGTGCTTTTTTTCGCCAATTGTGGAAAGGGTCAAACAGGAAGAAATGAGCTTCACGCTTCAAGGTGGTTTCGACTTCGCTCAACCAACTCCAAACTTGGTAATGAGTTAACTTAACAACAGCGAATTTCTGTTGTTTTTTCTTCACTTATTCAACCCAATCAACCCAATAACAGATCCACTAAAAAATTAGTGTTTGAAATGGCGTGTTGCGGTAAAGTACATGGCTATTCCGTTGTTGTTGCAATAGGTGATGCTGGCGTCATCTTTAATCGAACCTCCTGGCTGGATTACGCTCTTAATGCCTGCATTGTCAGCTATTTCAACACAATCGGGGAAAGGGAAAAAAGCATCGCTGCTCATCACTGCACCTGTTAAGTCGAAATTAAATGCCTGTGCTTTGGCAATGGCTTGTTTTAAAGCATCCACACGCGAAGTTTGTCCGCAACCGATCCCCAACAACATTCCGTTTTTGGCCAACACAATTGTGTTTGATTTGGTGTGTTTCACAATTTTATCGGCAAACAACATATCGTTTAAAGTGCTGTCGTTGGCCGCTGTTGCGGTAACCAAGGTTAAATTTTCCTTGGTTAACACCACTTCGTTTTTGTCCTGTTCCACCACACCGTTCAAAATGCTTCGGTATTGTTTTCCGTTTGGTAACTGACCATTGAGTTGTAACAACACGCGGTTTTTCTTCGATTGTAAGATTTGTAGTGCATTTCCTTCATAACCCGGAGCAATCAGCACTTCCATGAATATTTTATCAATTTCAGTTGCGGTTGCTTCATTGATGGGTTTGTTGGCCACAATCACACCCCCAAATGCCGAAACGGGATCGCCTGTTAAAGCATCTTTCCAGGCTTCCAAAATGGTGCTGCGAGAAGCAACGCCACAAGGATTATTG
>CALRRW020000048.1:0-7791 GCA_943370695.1 Comamonas sp. lk
ATCAAAGTTATTGTACATGCCCATAAACAACCCTTCGAAACCGTTAAATACCGAAAGCACCACAATTAGGGCAGCAGCTCCAATAATATAGCCAAGCAAAGAAATGGCCGATAGAATAGAAATTAGGTTGAATGAACCCCCGCTTTTCCGGGAAAAAAAATAACGTCTGGCTATTTTGAGGGAGAGGTTCATGTGTGGAAACTGTTAATATGGCTTTATGGTATGGTGGCTACTAAAAACAAAAGATAATTTAAACCCTCCGAAACAACTATTAAAAGATTTTAAACAACATAAAACCTTAAAACAAGCGCCACAAACCACAACTATTTCCAGGCTTTTACAATAAGACCTGTTCCTGTTTTATGGGTGGTGTAAGTATCCATCCAGTTGAGCAAATAAGCAAAAGGATAGGTAACAATATAGTAAAATGGAAGTATCACAAAAAACAGCTTAGTGGCATTCAGCATGCTCATTGGGTATTTCATGGAGAGTTTCCAGGCAATTTTTCCGGGAGCTCCGTATGAGTATAAAATTTCCGCTTTATCAAACCCTGCTTGTTTTAATTTATCACGCATCTCTTCTACAGGGTATCCATCGCGCACATGCTCGCCAATAAACGATTCACCATGCTCATCGGCATTACTTCCGCCTTGGTCACTAGGTGTTGAAATCAGCAACATTGCTCCTGGTTTCATGCTTTGGTGAAAATGTTTGAATACATCCACATCTTCCAAAATATGTTCCATCACATCCACACACAATACAAGGTCGTATGCATTGGTAGCATGTGGTTTGGTTAAATCACCTACTTCAAATTTTACGTTGGTAATGCCGCATTTGCCAAAAAAATCATTGCAATCGGCTACCTGATCATCCTTTACATCAACAGCTTTGATATTGCAATTGGCATTGCGGTTGGCAATGTAAAACGAGTATTGTCCGAAACCGGAACCGGCATCCAGCATTTGAAACGACTCCTTAAACTTGGGCCATGCGCGCAATTCGCGGTGAATATGCCATGTGCGCAACAATAACAAGTCGAGCAATTTATAAAACAGCTTGCGCAAAAAGAGCGATTTATTAAAAACGGTTCCCAGGTCTTTTTTTATTGGATCGTATTCCATGTGATGCTTTTCAGTTTAAAGGGCGCAAAATAAAAAAAGGGAATGATATATCGTGCTTTTTTTGACAGGCTTTCCATTCAGGGGCAAAAAACGGGTAATATTGGATGTAACAGGCTTCCTTTCGTTACAATTGTCTTTTCATCAAATAATCTTCACATAACCGGGAACCCAATTGAAAGGAGCGCGTGGTAAACACTTCAAATTGTGCCTTAGCATAAAAATCAAGAGCGCGTTTATTCTCCTGCCACACTCCTAAGAACAATACATCATAGCCCCCCTGTTTTGCATATTGAATGGCTTCGTCCATCAATGCCTTGCCGGCACCGGTTCCTTGACTGGATTGTAGCACATAAATTTTTTCGAGTTCAACCGTTTTACCTGATAGTTTTTCGTTTGTAGCATTTAGCAACAGCTTAGTGTATCCTACGGCCTCCTGTTCATCGAAAGCAATGGCATACTGAATATTGGAATCAACCAACAACTCTTTGATATGCTCTTCAGCGTATGCCTTTTGAATGTATGCTTGAATATCCTCCTCGGTATTCTCTGAACGAAAAGTATCGTAAAAGGTTTGGGCACCCAGTTTGGCCAAAAGGCCTGCGTCATTTAACGTTGCATATCTTACTGATAAAGCCATCTCTTTTGAATCAAAAAACCTTAATATTTTCTGGCAAAAATGGCTTCCAAATTACGTTTTGGCATTTCAAATTGAGGATAAATTTCCAATGCTTTGAAGTACATTTCTTTTGCATTATTAATATCCTTTTTCTGCATGTATACATAGCCTTTCATGTTGTATGCGGCTGCTAATACCGGAACTTTTTGCTTATTCACCTCATCCAGGAAAATATCCAAACTATCTGTTTTGTTGTTTTTAAACTCATTGATGATAAAATCAATTGTTTCAAGAGCTTCTTTGGTTTGCCCGGCAGCTAATTGCAGCGAAGCCATTTGTGCAATGTATTGTGGTTTTTTGGTGGTTTTGTATAAATCCTCCAACAGCAAAAACTGTCCGTCTATATCACCTGTTTGTTGCAAACAAAGCACCTTAATGTTTTTAAACTTTTCTTCCTGAGGATGGCGTTTTAATGCCTCTTCATTTGTTTTCATGCAGGCTTCAATATTGCTAACGCCTCCGTACAATTCAGGTAACGAATCGCGTAAACTATTTGTTGAATCTGTTAACAGCACCATTTGAATGGCATATATAGCTGTATGCAAATCTTTCAATTCAATACTTTTGGTATATAACTTTTGGTATTGTGCCGTTTCGTTTGATGAAGCCGTTTCGCCACCGTTTTTACACGCTGTAAATAAAAGTGCCGAGGCAGAAAGGATAACTAAAAAGTGTTTCATGTGTGTATGTTGATTATGTTGACCGGTTAATGTGTTTTTCAATTTATTGATAATGAAAACAAATATCTCTTATTCCATTATTTTTTACTCTTTATAAACTGCTCGCAGGTTTCACGAATGGTTTGTTCCATTGGTGTGAACTGAAAACCTATTTGTTGTTCTATTTTTTCGCTGCTGTAATAAAATTGATTGAGTGAAGCCCTGGCTGTTTCTTTGGTGAGCGAAGGGTTTTTACCCAATAACAACCCTTTTATGCCATCAAGCATCCAGGCTATTTGCGAAATGAGCCTGTTCACCTTAATGGTTGGTTTCTTCTTGCCTAATAAAGCGGCAACGGTTTCCAAGTACCATTTCATGTTTACGTTTTTTCCCACCAACACAAAACGTTCGTCCTGCACTTGTTTTTCGGTAAGGGTTATCATGGCTCGTGCAACGTCTTTCACATCCACATACCCGTTAACGCCTTCGGTATAAAACGGCATTCCGTTCCACACCAACTGAAACAATTTGCAGGAGCCTCTAGACCAATCGCCTGCTCCCAAAATAACACCTGGATTTACAACCACTACCGGCAAGCCTTCCTCTGCTGCACGCCATACTTCCATCTCCGCTTTGTATTTACTGATAGCGTAATTGCTGTTGTTTTTGGAGTTATTCCATTTTGTTTTCTCGCTTATCAAATCGCCTGATTTGGCCCTGCCCAAAGCTGCAATTGAACTTACATGACAGAATTTTTGAACGCCCTTTTGCAATGCAATATTCACCATATTGGCCGTTCCCTCCACGTTGATTCTCATCATCATGTCTTTATCTTTTTGTAAAAAGGAAACAATAGCTGCACAATGGTATACTTCGGTAGCACCTTGCATGGCTTCTTCCAGTGAAGGAATATCATTGATATCAGCAATTGTCCAAAAAAGTTTGGAGGCTAATTGCTCTTGCTGCGCTGCTGAAAGATGCTGAAAATAATAACCGAATATTTGCTGAAACTCCCGCATATCAGAAGTAGCGCGCTTTAAGGCACGAACTTCTTTGCCCTTTTCGAGCAACATACATACTACATACGAGCCAAGAAAACCACTTGCTCCACTTACTACAATCACAATGTGGAAATGTTTATTTAATGCCCGGCTAAAATAAGCTATTTTGTAGTAAGTATAAACAAATCTATGGAGCTAACCGATTTTTTAAGTCCCCTTCCCGAAAATATATTCAGTGAGATTCACGAAAGTTCACCCAAAACACTGGTGAATGTTTCGGATATCTATATCAAACACCTCCCCGATTTATCGGATGTTAAAGTGGCTATTATTGGTGTTAAAGAGGATCGCATCAAACCGCACCAGCAAGGCTGTTCCACTTCTCCCAACGAAATCCGCAAACATTTTTACAAACTGGTTCAACCCAAACATGAAGTGCGTATTGCCGATCTTGGAAACATTGAAGTGGGCGATTCCGTTAATGACACCTTATTTGCGCTCAACGCGGTTTTACAATATTTGCACGAACGCAATATTATTGCCATTGTGCTGGGTGGAACACAGGAACTGGCATACGCTCAATACACTTCATACCAGGGCATTAAACATGCTGTAAATGCGGTTGTGTGCGATGCCCGCATTGATTTAAAACAAGACGAAACGGACCATAACCAAACAGGATTCCTTTACAAAATGATTGCGCACCAGCCTAATTATTTATTCAATATAGTACACATGGGTAATCAAAACTACTTTATTGAACAGGAAAGTTTAGACTCGTTTGAGAAAATGAATTTTGACCTGATGCGCCTGGGCAGCATTCGGAATAAAATGCAGGAAACAGAACCACTGATGCGCAATGCCGATATGATGGTGATGAGCTTGAACAGTGTGCGAGCTGCTGACTGCCCTGCTTCAACAGATGCCAACCCGAATGGTTTTTTTGGAGAGGAAGTGTGTCAGCTTACCCGGTATGCAGGTATGGGAAATGACCTGAGCAGCATTGGTTTTTACGACCTCAATGCATTGCATGATATTGACGGCAGAGGTGCAAAGCTGGTTTCACAAATGTTGTGGTATTTTATTGATGGGGTGTACTCACGCAAAAATGATTACCCAACAAGCGAAAGCAAAGATTATATGGTATACCGTACCACATTTAACAACGGTGATTACGAAATTGTGTTTTACAAAAACACCTCAACCGACAGGTGGTGGATGGAAGTGCCTTATCCAAAAGAGCGCAGCCTGCATAAAGGGATGTTTATGGTTCCCTGCAGCTACAACGATTACCAATCGGCTTTAAATGACGAAATTCCCGATAGGTGGATGAAAGCGTACCAAAAATTATTATAACATGATTAAATCCTTGCGCCTTGTTGCCCTTTCATTATTGTTTTTGCTGGCTATTGCATTTAGCCTGAAACAATTGATTGAACCTGATTTGTGGTGGCAATTGCGCACGGGCGAGTGGATACTGGAAACAATGAGTATGCCGCATGCCGATCCTTTTTCGTTTACATACGCAAATACACCGTGGCAAAATATTAAATGGGGCTACGAAGTTTTGATTGCACTCCTGTCGAACACCCTTGGTACGGAAATGCTTATGTTGCTTCAGATTTTGTGCAGTTGTGTCCTGGTTTATGTATTAATCAAAACAACATACCGCCTCTCATCCTCAACACCACCATCCATTACCTATTTATTGATTGGCTTATCGCTTGTAGCTATCGAATACCGCATCACGGGACGTTCAGAAGCCATTAGCCAGGTATTGTTTTTAGTCGTTTGCTTCGTACTTCTATCCTTTCGTAACAATCCATCACGGCATATTTGGTGGATTCCGTTAATAATGATGTGCTGGGCCAATTTGCACGAAGCCTTTGGAATAGGGCTTGTTGTACTGTTTGTATTTACATTCACCTCGTGGTTTGAGGCTTTATACACACGCACGCAATCCAAAGAATATGCCTTAAAACACATACAGGTTTTAGGTGCAAGTTTAGCCGCCATGTGTGTTAACCCCAACCATGTCCATATTCTGCTCAAGCCTTTCGAAATTGCCAATCAGGTATATCAGAATAAATACACCACCGAACTTTCCACTTATACCCAATCGCTGTTTTGGACCAAAGAGGCCTGGATTACACTTGCTCTTTTCCTGTTTGTGTTCGTGGTAGTGGTTTTACGTTTTTTTGTTTCAAAATCGGCCCTTCAAAAATGGAAACGTTTGAATGACTGCATTCCGCTTCCTTATGCCGCCTTGCTTGTAGTGCTGGTATACGTTGCATCAACCGGACATCGCAATATTGTATTTGCCACGCTGGCAATTGTTCCTGTGTTTATTGTAAACATTAACTTGCTACTCCCTCTTGTCAAAATTAAACTCAGTAATACTGTTACCTACGTTGCTACTATTGTGTTGTTCGCGCTTTTATACATGAGTGTGGTTACAAACCGTTACTACACTTTTTGGCAAAGCAAAAACAAATACGGGCTCGAGATTCCGGCAGGTGCCACTCCCATTGGTGCTGCCAATTTTCTGCAAACAAACAACCTTTTGCAAAAACCCGTTTTCAGTGATTACCTGACATCTTCGTATTTACTGTGGCAATTGCAACCAACCTTTAAAACGTTTATTGACCTGAGGGATCTTGATATTTTTCCAATGGAACATTTTAATCTGTTTACGCAAATTGTTTCCAATCCAATTGCTTTTGAAAAAGCGGACAGTGAGTATCATTTTGCATCGGTTGTGTTAATCAATATTCCACAAATGCAGACCTTGCATACACACCTGTATCGTCACCCATCTTTCCGGCTGGCATATGTGGATGCTGTATGCTGCGTATATGTGAAGGATAGCGCATTGATTCCAACACATACCAACAGTAATTTATCAACGGCTGTTCCTTCCAAATGGGCTTATGCCGTTAGTAAAGTTTTTAATCCATGGTATTCGGCCAACGACCTTTCAACTATTGACCAGGTATACCCTGCCTCCGAATATTTTTATTCGGTATCGGATTGGGGCTGGGCAAAAAGCTACGCGCAGGCTTCTGTTAAACAAGGCATCGAATCTTACCGGGGTTTGGTAATGCTTGGGCAAGTCACCTATCAACAGGCGCTTGACGACACAACTCAGCTGCGGGCGCTCAAAATGGATTCGGCTGCAAACTATATGCAGCAAGCTTTGGCCTTAAATCCTGATTATGTTCCTGCACTCATCGATTTGGGAGCATTTGCTTTTCAGCGTCAGCAATATAAAAGTGCTGTGAATTACTTCGAAAAAGCTTGTGATATTGACCCGGATAATTTATCGGCACATACCAACACTGCCGAAGCATACAAAACAATGGCGGGCACAAACAATAACAAAAAGTACCTGGAAAAAGCCATCGAACATTTCAGAAAAGCAGATTACCTCAATCCGCACAATCCAGAAATCATGATGAACTTAGGGTTTTTGTATTACCGCATGAATAATTGCGATAAAGCTGTTCCGTATCTTGAACAAATTGTGGATTATCAAAACCTAACGGATGTGCAAAGGGTTCGCGCCAAAGAGGCTATTCAAAAATGCAATTAACGGGACAGTTTATTTTTCAGTTTAAAAATCTGTTGCTCAACCCAGGATGGTTCTCGTAATAACCAACCTTCTTGTTTGGGGTAATATGCAGGATTCAAAAAAACATTGACATAAATGGCACCTTCCTGGTATGATTTCCCATACCAATTTGTTCTCAATTCTATCAGTTGCTCATGAGTATACTCAGCGTTCACATTCGATTGCAATACAATCGGGTATTGACTCAATGAATCGGTAATGATACGTGAAATGGTTAATCCGTTTTCTGATAAATACCTGGAACGAACAGGATTCGCTATTGGAGCATAGCTGTATATATTGGTTGATGTATCAAAGTCTTTTGCAAGTTGTTGCTCAATGGTAAAGTAGTTCCGGTAGGCAAGTGTTGCATCACCTAATGTTTTGCCGGGATAGTATAAAAAATTACCGGCAATGAGGCTCACCGTGATGAAACCGATACCGGCAATGAGGTATTTCTTTTGTAACTGAAATAAATAGTGTACTGCAATTCCGATTGATAACAATTGAAATACTAAAAAATAGCGGTGGCCAATCGTATGCTCCAGCGTTACGGCCATAATCACACTTGTAACGCACAATAGGATGCAAAAAACAGCAGCCAGTTTTTTATCTACTTTATTGCGCAATAGCGCTACAACAGTGATGCAATGAACGGGTAACATACCGTAATCAATCAGTCGCCAAAAAATAATTGCCAGTCCTTTTACAACTGTTCCAA
>CALRRW020000049.1:0-7785 GCA_943370695.1 Comamonas sp. lk
TCCGTCCTCGGTTAAAATGCTGTCTGCCATCAAAACAGTCGAAAGGTCGCACGTTTTAAGTTGGTCAAAAAAGTTGAGCGTTGTTGTGTCCTGAGCATGGGCTTTACCAAACAGTAAGGCTGTCAAAACAATAAAGGTTATATGTCGAAGTGCTGCTGTCATATAGCGGGTGCTACCTGTTTTTGGTCCTTACTGTCGAAGAATGCGTATCGGTTAATTGCTAAGCTAAAATAAAAGGAAAATGTAAAACACCGAAATTTACTTTTATAGGCAATGGCTAAGAAGGCTTGAAGTCACATAACATCAGAAGTGCTTTCAAACGCACAGGAGATATATTGGCACTTGCGTAATGTGTATGTGACTTTCTGTTCAGGATATATGCACCCCAATGATACTATTTTTTAACAGCCATTTTTCCGCCAATCCACGCAGCAGGCATACTTAATATGATGAGTGAAATAGGATACCAGCGAGGTGGAATGTCCCACATAGCGATAAGTCCTGCAATGGTTAACACCACACCGATTGATCCAAGAATAATAGCATGTTTCATCGGTTTATTTGGCGCAAGTCGAGCCGTCAAATAACACCCTAACGTGTTAAAAATTGTTCTGTACAGAATAATGATAACAATCAGCCAAACAGGGTTTTCGTTAAACGGTTCAGTTTTCATAACGCCTGTTTTTTCTAAAATGCTGTCCATCGTTATTGATAAAATAACCACCAGCACAAATCCTGCAAAAACAGCTCCGATACTTTTGAATGTTTCTTTTTTCATTTTAGTAATTCATCAAGTTGGTTAAAGCATTCTGTTATACCTTCTTTGAAGCCCATGGCAATTACGGCCTCAACATCTTCAAAGCTATTGTGTGTTGAAATCATTGTTACAAGTGTTTTGCCATCTACCTCTTCGCTAAACACATTTTCAAATCGTCCTTTTGGAAATTCCGGATTTGCATTTCCGTTCTCATCACAAAAAACATCTGTTCCCGAAAATGTTTGATGGGTCACAATTTTTTCATACTCCTGCTTTCCCCAGTGTATTTGATCTGTTTCGGCACCTGTAACGGATGCAGGAACAATCATACAATACAACCAATGTCCGCCTTCTTTAAAATCCAATGATTTGGTTTTTGCGGTGCAAGGTTTTGGTCCCCACCATTGGTCTAATAATGCTGCGGTTGTCCAAGCTTTCCAAACCGCTTCAAGGTTTGCGGCAAATTCACGCTTTACCACAATCGTGTTGTTTTCTTTGTTCACCGAAAAGTCAAATGTTAAGTTGCTGTTCATTTTTTCTTGGTTTTAATGGTTAATAATACATCGTCAAGTTGATTAAAGCGGTCTTCCCAAATTTTACGAAATTGGTTGAGCCATTTGTCAATTTCTTTCATTTTGTTGACTTCAAGTTGGTAGTAAATTTCTCTACCCCTTTGTTTGGGTGCTACCAATTCACACTCCGTCAAAATTTGTAAGTGCTTGGAAACCGCCTGTCGGGTTGAGTCAAAGTGCTCGGCAATAGCATTGGGAGTCATTGCTTGCAACGCAATCAGTGTAATGATAGCCCGCCTTGTTGGGTCGGCTATTGCTTGAAAAATATCTCGTCTCGCTTCCATTGTGCAATTATATGGTTGCAAATATATGTGCAATTATTTAGTTGCGCAAATTTTTTTTCTAAGAAATGTTGGTTGCTAATTTTTGAGGAGCTGTAAGCAGGAGTTCTGTTCTTACAGATGGGTATGGCTGCTCATGGGTCCGTTCTAAAATAGTGGGGAGAAAAATTAATAACACCTAGTTACACGCCATTCGTGATGATAAGCTGTTCGTGTGCAATCTCTATGGTATCAATGGCTAGTTCATTGCCATCCGATTTTAAATCGGTGCTGGTAATTTTTGTTGGCCATGCATTGTTTAATTGCCATTGCATCGCTACGTTTCCTGCTTCATCCAATAGTTTTATTAAAATCGTACGCCTTTTAATCGTATTCATTTTTATTTCACTGTGCCAGTTCCAAAAGGTATTATCATTTACAAACACACCTCTTTTCATTGTTACATTCCCGTATTTAACTATTCCCGGCATCTTTGCTGTAGCAAAAAGGGGGCTATTACTTTTGCGGTATTCAATTATTTGGGTTTCTACATCCATTCCGGTAACTTCTTGAAAGGAAACACCTTTCATTTCTGTTCCAAGGTCCACTTCAAATCTAAATTTTGGCATGGGCCATATTTCGTTATCTGTTGCCATTTTTTTGTTAAGATTAAATTAGTTTTTAACAATTATCGTAAACGATCCTTCGCCTTACACTGGTGCCTTGCCACAGGGAGTATTTGTCTTTCGAATATAAGAATTAATTTGAACAGGTAAGCTTAAGGCCACTGATACAAGAAGTTTGTTACTGAAGTCTGATTTCGACCGAAGTCCCATCTGGCGTGTCCTTCAATTGAAAGTGAATGTCACCAGACAAATGATAATGTTCATAGATGTCAAGAGCAAACATATTCTTTTCGTCATATGTGCCCCCTAAGATTGGAAATAGAGTGTATGAATAGACTTGTCTAGGTTTAAGTATTACTCCATGTTGTTCCAATTTGTCTACCAAACTGGGGAAGAGAAGCTCTTGAGTCAACGCAAGGCTTAGTTTTTTTTCGAAAAAGTCTTTGTAGTTTTCTGCTTTACACTCAAATGTTTCTTCACCCACATTAAGAAAATACAAACTGCCTATGTTGTCTTTAAGTAATACATCCCCTGACTTTGTAAGCGCGAGAATTGATTTGTCATCAGTCAACCATGTCCAAGTCAAAAGGATTTTTCCGAGATCAAGCTTGTCTAACGGAATTAGATATTTTTCAATATTAAGTGTCATTGTTCAAATTGGTGGTAACGTTCCCCGGCCTTCCGCAGGAGCCAATTGCGAAACGATAATCTGTCTCCAAGATAGAAAAAAATGCGAAACTAAATGCTGAATTTTAGTGTGATAACGGCAATAGAGCAAGACTGCTGTTATGCCCAGTTGTTTCTGCTTTAGTAGTATTTGTAATCAAAAGTCTGGTAGTAATACAATTTAAGTTTACTGTCCTTGCCTTCATTGTTCGTATAGGTTTCAAGTTTTCGAACATTCTTTCGCTTGTCGTAATACGATACTTGCTTCCATGTTTGGCGACCATTACGGACAGAATTTTGAGCTTTTAGTAGATCGTTTTTATAATATTCAAAATGATCATAGGATGAATCTTTTTCTATAAAAAAGGTTCTCGACTTTCTCCCGTCTTTTAAATATTCAGTTCTTGAAACTCGTCTCTCCTCTAGTTGTAGGCTGTCGTCCCTACTGTAGAAGCGTTCGTAAATAAATTTATCGGGTAAGAGGTCGTAATTATATGAGTAAGCATACCAAATCTTAGTTGTATCAGTTGGGCCCCAAGCTTGCTCTAATATTAATGAGTCATTTTTGTCATACTTATAATAAATAGGGTAGTTGTAGTTAAGTTTCCTCATACTACAGGTCTGCATACAAAACTTCTTTTGTAGGAGTTTTCCTTTATAGAAATACTCAATAATGTTGCATGTATCATGATGACACTGAAAATTATATTCCTTTTCAAGCTTCAGTAGTCCGGATGAATCATAGAAGTAGAAGGTGTTGCTGATAATGCTTGTGTCGGTTAGAAGTTTTGTTTTTGTACTGTCTTGATAAGAATAGATCCCAATGAATAGTTCTTGAGAAAGTTGGCTCTTGTCATTATAAATATAGGTCGTAACAGTTGTCTTCATTTCACTTCTGCAGTCATCACTAATCAATTGGACTAATTGTCCTTTTGAATTATAAAATTCTGTGTTTTTTTCTAGAAGTATTTTGGGAGCTAGAAAAAGCTTCTCTGTTCTTTCCTTAACTATTTGGGCAATGGTGCTGTTAAACAGCCCAAGTATAATTAGTATTAAGTTGATTCTTTTAGTCGTCATTTACAATTGGGCATAACGTATCCACGCCTTGCTTAGTTGCCGTGTGCGGAACGATAAATTGTCAAGCTAATATAATGATAAAAGCGTAAAAGAAAGCCTGAACAGAGCTATTAAACGGCAATTGCGCAAGGTTGCTGTTACCACAAGTGCGTTTTTCCAGAAGTCATGTCAATGCGTACGACACGATTTTTGTTTTCCCTTTGAGTATTTACAAATACTTACTTTATTACCCTCTTTATAAATGATAAGTTCACCATTTCCATCTTTAAAACTTCCCTGTTCCATTAACTTTCCATTCAGGTCATAGTAGCAAGCATTCATTAATCTGTCATCAATATAGTCTAACTCAGTGTACACGAGTCCATTTGGATGATAATAAATTGTCTTACCGTTCAATTTGTTGTCTTTGTAAAAGTACTTTGCTTTGAGCATACCGTTATCGCAATATTCTGTCTGAGTGCTGTCTTTCTTTTGTATTCCATAAAACACTTTATCTACATTATAACAGAAGTATTGTCTTGATATATTTCCGTTTGAATAATACTCACTTACTTTGTCATATTGAACTCCGTTTCTAAATGTTACGAAAGTACTTGTTCTAAGGTTTCCAGTATCATCATAAGAATATCGGATTTCGTCAAGAGTCTCTATGTTTTGTACGCGCCATACTTTCCCTGATGTGTGTCTAGTCGTATCAAGGAGAGATGTCGATTCCCAATTTTGAGAATGTCCATTCAGAGATACCAGAATACAAATGATAAAAGTAGCTGTCTCAAAAATGTTCTTCATTCTATTTCTAATTGCATTGGTGGTAACTTAAATATAGGCGCTATCTCATAGCGCCTACCTGTTTACCGTATCTTTTCGTACTTGCTGATATTGGCAATATTGATTTCGCTGAGCAGCTCAATCACTTTGGGTTTTTCGATGGCGGGCGCATTTTTGTAGATATTCACCAGCTCATCACTTTTGGCTTCAAAAAACATCAGGAGCATTACCGTATTGGGTGCTACCTTAAATATTTTTTGCACCAGCTGGAGGCTTTCATACATGTTTTTGCGGGCAATGTCGGGTGTTTTGCTCAGGATATCCAGGCCTTGGCGGTGGTATTTGTAATATGCATCCCGAATGGGTTTGAAACGTTCGTTCAAAATATTATCAATAAGGTTGTAGCGCGAGCGCAGGTTTTTTTCAAAAGGTTGCCATCCCGATAAGCCGGTGGGCAAGGCATTGTTGGCTACCTGCAATGCTTTTTGAAAATAAGGTGTTCCACCCAGCGGGCTAAATGTTTCGTAATCGAGGGCAATGATATAATACGCATAAAAAGCCAGCAGCGAAGTAAGGTTGGTGGTATACGAATTTTCATTGAAGTTCATGGGTTGGAATTCCGCAAAATCAAAATCGATGTTTTCATCCAGGAAATTAAACACCACGGTATTGTAGGCCGTTCCATATACAGGCCGTGTGCTTTGCACCTGCATAGAACCCGAAAAGTGATTGGACTTAACATCATACGAACTCAGGATAATTTGAAAGTTGCATTCAATGCGTTCGTTGGGCAGCACCTTTTCGGGAGTCCATTGTTTGGTGTTTAAAAATTCGGTGATACTCTGTTCAAGTGTTCTGAAAATCTTTTTATCGGTAAGTTGGATTTGGTTGTCGAGTACTTTTACGGTAACCAATAATTCCTGCGCGGTGGCAATATTGGCCAGTAACCAAATACAAAGGGAAAGCATTATTTTAAACATCCAGTAACTGCATTATTTTGTTTACAATATCCAAAGCAACTTCCGTTTTGGGTTTTAAATCGTAGTGGGTAACCTTGCCGTTGCGGTCAATCATGCTTACTTTATTGGTAGCATGACCAAAGCCCGCACCTTTTGTGCTCAGCGAGTTTAAAACGATAAAGTCGAGGTTTTTAGCGTGCAGCTTTTTTTTGGCATTGGCCACTTCATTATCCGTTTCCAATGCAAATCCAACCAGCACTTGTTTTTTGGTTTTGATGCGCCCCAGTTCGGCCAGGATATCTTTGGTCTTTTTGAGTTTGAGCAAAAGTTCGTCACCACTTTTTTTAATTTTATGAATGGCTACTTTTTCGGGAGTATAATCGGCAACAGCTGCGCTCATAATGGCGATATGTGATTTTTCAAAAGCCTTTACGGTTTTGTCAAACATTTCACCGGCAGAGGTTACGTCTATTCGTTTGATGTTTTCGTGTTGGGTGGTAAGATCGGTGGGGCCGGTAATCAGTGTTACCTGTGCACCATGCCGCGCTGCAATTTCGGCAAGGGCAAATCCCATTCGGCCACTGGAGTGGTTTCCTATAAATCTTACGGGGTCAATATTTTCATAAGTGGGTCCGGCTGTTACTAGTACTTTTTTACCCTTGAGTTTGGTACTTGTTTGGGTATAGGCAACCAGGTGCTCCACAATTTCTTCGGGTTCAATCATACGCCCATGGCCAATTAAACCGCTTGCCAGTTCACCTGTGGCCACAGGAAGCACGCTATTGCCGGCATCGCGCAGCAATTGCAAATTGCGCTGAGTGCTCACATGCGCATACATATCCAAATCCATTGCCGGAGCAATAAAGGTGGTGCAACGTGCCGAAAGGTAGGTTGCCAGTAAAAGGTTATCGCAAAGTCCGTTTGCCATTTTAGCAATCGTATTGGCTGTAGCAGGAGCTATCAGCAGGGCATCTGCCCAAAGGCCAAGTTCAACGTGGTTGTTCCACTTGCCCTGTTCGTTGGCTTTAAAAGCCGTGAGCACATCATTTTTGCTCAGGGTAGCAAGGGTAAGGGGTGTAATAAAATCGTGTGCATCCGGTGTCATAATCACCTTTACTTCGGCTCCCTGTTTAATAAGCAACCGAACCAAGGTTGCTGCTTTATACGCAGCAATGCTTCCACTTACACCGACTATTATTCTTTTTCCTTGCATGCAAAAATATGGCTTTGTGGTGTTGAGGCTTTATGGTTTTAAGGTCTGCATTTCACAAAACCATAAAACCATAAAACCAAACTCCACATTCAATGACTAGTTTTTTCCGCGCGCTTCTTTATCCGGGTTACGGTGGTATACTTTACCGTTCAAAAATTCTTCGGCTGCAATAAGGGTTGCTTTAGGCAAACGCTCGTAGTAGCTCGAAATTTCAATTTGCTCACGGTTTTCAAATACCTCTTCCAGTGTATCGCTGTCGTTGTTAAACTCCTGCAATTTGCTGTGCAATTCTTCTTTCATTTGAGCCGAAATCTGGTTTGCACGTTTGCTGATAATAGCTAATGTTTCGTACAAGTTTTCAGTGTTCTCGTCCAATTTACGCAAGTCGCGAACAACTGTTGTAGTAGGTACATTTTGATAATTGATGTTTGCCATGTTTATGATGATTAATTAAATATATTTACGTTAAAAAGAAATTCTTTGTCTTTCTCCACCTTACGTTTTTCAATCCTTTTAAGCGCAGCTTCCGATTTAAACTTAAGGTTGGTGAGTTCGTTTTTGTATTTGCTTTCGGGGTATTCGGCTTCAAAATCAGCTAAGGCCGGGAAGTAGTTTTTGTAACGTTCTTCCTGTTTTTCCTCAATGCTACCTTTGGCCAGCAGGTAATGTGATTTTACATACAAATAATCCAACTCTTCCTTGTAAGGAGTTTCGGGATAATCTTTCACCACGTTGGGTAAGGCAACAATGGCACTTTTGTATTCGCCAATATTGTAATACAACTTGGCGTTTTTGTATGTTTTGTACGAAAGTTTGCCCCTTAATTTATCGAGCAAAATATTACACTCCGGAATGTATTTGCTTTCGGGGTATACACTTACAAATAA
>CALRRW020000050.1:0-7657 GCA_943370695.1 Comamonas sp. lk
ACTTAAAGGAACAAAATATTCCTTCAATGGTCTATTATCCAATACCTTTACATTACCAAAAAGCATATGCCTCAGAAGCATATCCAAAAGGTTCGTTACCGATAACCGAAAATTTATGTAAAAGTGTAATTTCGCTGCCCATTAGTACCGAAATGGAAACCGGGCAACTGGAGTATATTACCCAACACGTACTTGACTTTTGTAACAAACATTCATCATAAAATAGAACATACAGCATAAATGAAAATAGCAGTTGTAGGAACAGGTTATGTAGGCTTAGTAACCGGAACTTGTTTTGCCGAGGTAGGTATTGATGTAACATGCATTGATATTGATTTAACTAAAATTGAAAACCTTAAAAAAGGTATTTTACCCATTTACGAACCGGGATTGGAAGAAATGGTAACCCGCAATGTTGAAGCAGGCCGGTTAAAATTCAGTACCAGCCTTGCCGAAAGCATTAAAGGTTGTGATGTTGCATTTATTGCAGTAGGCACACCTCCGGGCGAAGACGGAAGTGCCGACCTTAAGTATGTAATTGGTGTAGCAAACGAAATTGGCGAAAACATCAGCGACTATATTGTAGTGGTTACCAAAAGTACTGTTCCGGTGGGCACTGCTGTAAAAGTAAACGCAGCTGTGCAAGCAGCACTTACCAAACGCAATTCGGATATTGAATTTGACGTTGCTTCCAACCCTGAATTTTTAAAAGAAGGTGCTGCTGTTGACGATTTTTTAAAACCCGACAGGATTGTTGTGGGCATAAAATCAAAACGTGCCGAAGAAATCATGCGCAAATTATACAAGCCATTTTTGCTCAATGGACATCCCATCATTTTTATGGATATCCCAAGTGCCGAGATGACTAAGTATGCTGCAAATGCAATGCTTGCCACCAAAATCAGCTTTATGAATGACATCGCCAACCTATGTGAAATAATGGGTGCTGATGTAAATTTGGTGCGCAAAGGAATTGGCAGCGACCCGCGTATTGGCAATAAATTTATTTATCCGGGCATTGGTTACGGAGGCTCTTGTTTTCCCAAAGATGTAAAAGCATTGATTAAAACAGCACAGGAAAACGGTCATAATATGCGCATTTTACAAGCAGTGGAAGATGTGAATGAAGACCAGAAAAATGTATTGTTCAATAAAGTATCCCAGCATTTTAGCGGAAGCCTGAAAGGAAAAACATTTGCCATGTGGGGTCTTTCATTTAAACCCAAAACAGATGATATGCGTGAAGCCCCGTCATTGGTGATTATCGAAAACTTATTAAAGGCCGGAGCCAATGTCAAAGCATTTGACCCGGTAGCCATGCACGAAGCAAAAAAAATGATTGGTGAACAAATTACCTATTGTAAGGACCAATACGACACCCTGATTGATGCCGATGCTCTGTTAATTGCAACCGAATGGCCCGAATTCCGTTCTCCTAACTTTAATGTCGTTTCAAAACTCATGAAAACCAAAACCATTTTTGATGGCCGAAATATTTATGATATTGAAGAAATGAAAGAACTAGGATATACCTATTACTGCATCGGAATTAATACAACACAATAAAAACACAATTTCGAATTTCGTCCCGAATTTTCAGGTTTCGAATTTCGAATTTTAATATTTGAATAATGTCGGAAAGAAAAAGAATACTCATAACAGGTGCTGCCGGATTTTTAGGCTCACATTTGTGCGATCGGTTTATCAAAGAAGATTACCATGTAATCGGAATGGATAATTTGATTACAGGTGATTTGAAAAACATTGAGCACTTGTTTAAACTCGAAAATTTTGAGTTTTACCATCATGATGTCAGCAAGTTTATTCATGTGCCGGGCAAATTGGATTATATCTTACACTTTGCCTCACCAGCAAGTCCTATCGATTATTTAAAAATTCCGATTCAAACCTTAAAAGTGGGTTCATTGGGTACACATAATTGTTTGGGATTGGCTAAGGAAAAAAAGGCTCGCATCCTGGTTGCTTCAACTTCGGAAGTATATGGTGACCCTACTGTGCATCCGCAAACAGAAGAATACTGGGGTAATGTAAATCCGGTTGGACCACGTGGGGTGTATGATGAAGCCAAACGTTTTCAGGAAGCCATTACAATGGCATACCATACCTACCACCATGTAGAAACACGCATCATCCGTATTTTTAATACATATGGTCCCCGCATGCGACTGAACGATGGCCGCGTATTACCTGCTTTTATCGGACAAGCTTTGCGTGGTGAAGATTTAACCATGTTCGGTGACGGAAGCCAAACCCGTTCGTTTTGTTATGTTGACGATTTAGTAGAAGGCATTTACCGTTTACTCATGAGCGATTATCCGTACCCTGTAAACATTGGTAATCCTGATGAAATTACCATTAAAGAATTTGGCGAAGAGATTATTAAACTAACAGGTACCCATCAAAAACTAGTAGCTAAACCATTGCCGCAAGATGACCCTAAACAACGCAGACCTGACATTACAAAAGCAAGGGAAATATTAGGCTGGGAACCCAAAGTAAGCCGTGCCGAAGGATTAAAAATAACGTATGAATATTTCAAAAACTTACCGAAAGAAGAGTTGAACAAAACGGCTCACCGGTTCGATTAAGTTTAAAATTACGCAAAAAATGGTGCGAGAGAATTTGTTCTCTTAAAGCAAAGCCCAACCAAGTATAAGTATTGGTTGGGCTTTATTTTTTTAGGATTGCAGCTTGAGCAATATTACCATGTAACTTACTTTTCGCTTATTGATCCTCAACCAAAAGATACTGCACAAACATGGTATACACACCTGGTTGAACATATACCCCAGTCCCTTTCTGCACATCTATGGATTCCTGAATTTGTCCTGTAGCATCGAACGCCATTGGAAACACCGAAGGTAATCCGGGTACAATCCGGTAATCTATGCTGTAAGCAAAACCGGTTCCGGCATTCAAATAACTTCCACCAAAAACGCCATCATTTCCTGTACCTCCGGTACCTGCATGACCGGCAATATACTTATGCATATCAGAAGGCGGAGCGTCTCCTCCTGTCGGATCCACATATACCGAATTAGACCCCGATGGACTTGAAACCGGAGGAAACGGTGAGCTGTAATCTACATATATTCCACTTGCCCCTGCAGCATATTGATTGGGGGAAGATTGATGCAATTCCAAAGCACTGAGCGGAATCTGATTGGTGGTTTGAGACCCATTCTGTCCGTATACCATTTGCTGATCCCAATAGCCTGCTCCAACATTACCACTGGATTTGGCCACGACATACAAATCCCAGGTTACAGTTGCATTCACTTTTAAGGTAGTAGCGCCATAAAGCGTAACCCCCGACTGATAATCGGATAATTGGTTAAAATCAAATTTGATGGAAGATGCAGAATTTGTTTGCAACTGCAATATAGGTAACATATCAAGCGTAAGTGTAACGTCTGATTCTGATTTCAGCTGTGCATGTGCCGAAAACACCGAAACACCTACCAATAGTCCTATCAATTTACAACGTCTCACGATTTATTTAATGCACTGAATATATAAGCATTGAACATTCGAAGGTAAACTATTCAGCCACTTTGAGTTAAAACAACGTGAACTATTATACAACTGGATGAATACAGACACCAAAGCCTAATAATCGAAACAAAATGCTTGTTACCAACTTGCAAAAAACGGCCTTAATCCTCTAATGCTCAAACCCACGTACCGTTCGTGTGGGTAATTAACTATTCAGTTCATTTCTGCCATCATTTCACACGAACAACACGTTAGTGTGAGCTTGAGTAGTTTTTATGATACATAAGCAAAAAGCTGTTTGGGTTCACTCCTGAAACAACTTTTTTGTTTCCCCGAGTCCCTTCAATCAATACCCCATCATAAGGAGTGAATCTTTTACCTATTAAATAGCTACCTTGGTTGACATAAAAGAGATTGTATGAAAGACGAACGCCTTGCCGTATTGATTGATGCGGATAACGTACCTTATTCCAACGTAAAAGAAATGCTGGAAGAAGTAGCCAAAAACGGAACCCCTACCATTAAAAGAATTTATGCCGACTGGACTAAACCCACAGTTTCGGGTTGGAAAAATGTGCTGCTCGAAAATGCCATCACACCTATTCAGCAATACAGTTATACAACAGGCAAAAACTCGAGCGACAGTGCACTCATTATTGATGCCATGGATATTTTGTACTCACAAAAAGTAGATGGTTTTTGTATTGTTTCCAGCGATAGTGACTTTACCCGGCTGGCAATACGTTTACGGGAAGCGGGAATGAAAGTAATTGGTATTGGCGAAAAAAAAACTCCCCTGCCCTTCATTACGGCCTGCGATAAATTTGTGTATATCGAAATATTAAAAGCCGCAGCAACATCGGCAATTGAAGAAACAACCCACACCAAACCAAAAGTTGAAAGCAAGCCGTTGAATAAAATAGATAAGGCTCTGATAAAATTATTAACCGAAAGTGTAGCCGATTTGGCCGATGAGAGCGGATGGGCATTTTTGGGCGAACTGGGTAATTTTATCCTGAAAAAGAAAGCCGACTTCGACCCCCGGAATTATGGATTTCCTAAGCTGTTGCTACTCATTAAAAACACCAACAAGTTTATCATCGATGAGCGTGAAGCCGGAAACAAAAATGTGCGGCACATTTATTTAAAAATAAAATAGACCCCATGAAACTGGAATACTTAAAAGATTTAAGTGGTGATGAGAAATTTGCAGAAGTATTAACAGAACAACTGATTAGGCTTTATGACTTTGATAAAACCCAGGCAACCGAGCTAAAACAGGCCATAACACAATTGATTATTACACCCAACATCCCGCTCGATTTAAGTACCTTAACATTTATTGAATGTGTGAATTGCAATTTAGTAATGAGAGTTTCCCAGAGCGATGAAGGCATTACAACCCGCGATCGGAGAGTCTTTTTCTGTGACCTCACCATTGATGGCTATCAAAACATCCTTACCCTTTTAGAGCCATTTTGCAATAACAACCGCAAGAGTTATCAATGGTTGTATGAAATTGACAATCCTATTGAGTTTTTATGCTCACCCAGTGGGGGCTGGTAACACTAATTCAACGGTACCTCTTTATACATACCAATCTTATCCATATCCAATACTGTTCCCATTTTATTATCAGAGCGGTGAAACATTACGTCAAACTTAGCCCCCCAAACCAACTCGGCATAGGTATATGAAAGTCGCGAATGAACGGTTTGCGCATACGTTTCGTCAAATGCCTTAAACAGTAAAATAAATTCGGCATCAATATCCTCAAGGTCCTGTTGAGTCAATCCTTTCATCGGGCTTTCATCATTTATAGGATGCACAATCGTCCAACTTAATGCCAATGCCGAAACCGTTTTATATTCAAGTGTAAGTTGCTCAAATTCCCGCCTGTTCGTTTCCTTATCAATATAACTCATCAACACCTGCGCTTCGCACTCAATAATTTGATTGGAGCGTAAATTCGCAATTCGGAACATCAATGCATTGATTCCATTAAACGGTGCAATCAATGCATTTTCGCTGTGCACTAAGCGGGCTTGAGGGCGCGAAAACCGCGCATACAAAACACCGGTCATAATGGCGAAACTCATCAACCCAAGTAAACATTCAATGGCTGCAACAATATTAGCCAAAAATCCGATGGGGTTTGTTCTTCCATATCCCACAGTGGTAAGTGTTTGAGAGCTAAAGAAAAAAGCATCCCAAAAATGTTCGGCAGTGGTAATACCCAAATCACCATCCAACTCTTCCATTCCCACTGTCATAAAAATACCTGCAAAGAGGAGGTTCAGGCTAGTATAAAAAGTAAACGTGAGCAGAAAAAACTTCCACCACTTCATGGTAATAAGGTTGTGAAAATGATTAAACCGACCCCAAAAAGGAATGCCGGTACGTGTTACATTATACGTTCCATCTTTATTAACCAACCGCTCACCTTGGTTAGATGCCTGAGAACCAAAGCCCGTGGTAGACATTTTACGAGCCGAGAAATTTATTTTTGCCATATACAATTACGAAACTATCATTTTGATATGAAATTCTGTATGCATAAAATTGAAACATGAACAATACTGATTTTTTCGCACACCCAACTGCCGTTATTGACGATGGCTGCACCATCGGAAAAGGAACAAAAATTTGGCACTTTTCGCATGTGATGAGCAACAGCATACTGGGCGAAAACTGTAACCTTGGACAAAACGTGGTGATAAGCCCCGAAGTTGTTTTGGGTAACAATGTAAAAGTTCAAAACAATGTATCGATATATACCGGTGTAACTTGTGGCGATGATGTTTTCTTGGGACCATCATGTGTATTTACCAACGTAACAAATCCCCGCAGTGCCATCAACCGGAGGGGGCAATACAGCAAAACACACGTTGGCAAAGGAGCTTCCATTGGCGCAAATGCCACCATTGTATGTGGAAACGATATAGGTGAGTTTGCCTTTATTGGTGCCGGTTCGGTGGTTACCAAAAGTATTCCTGCTTATGCATTGGTGGTAGGAAATCCAAGCAAACAAACCGGCTGGATGAGCGAATACGGGCACAAACTGCAATTTGATACAAACGGCCGTGCAACTTGCCCCGAAAGCAGACAACAGTATGAATTAAAAAATGGAGGCGTCAGAAGAGTTTGACGTCAGGCGTTTGACGTTTGTTGTTCATTTTATATTTAACACAATCAACATACTCAACATAATTAACACAATACAACATTCATAAATGAAAACAAATCACGAAATAGACTACAAAATTTTAGGCAATGAAATGCAGTGTGTGGAAATTGAATTGGATCCACAGGAAACCGTAATGGCCGAGCCGGGCAGCTTTATGCTCATGGACAACAGCATCCAAATGGAAACAATTTTTGGTGATGGTTCCAAACAACAAGGCGGAATTTTAGGCAAACTAATGAATGCCGGCAAGCGCGTGCTTACAGGCGAAAGTTTGTTTATGACCGCATTTACCAATATGGGCCAGGGCAAAAAACAAGTGACCTTTGCCGCTCCATATCCCGGCAAAATTATCCCGATAGATTTATACCATCTGGGAGGTAAAATCATTTGCCAGAAAGATTCCTTTTTATGTGCGGCCAAAGGTGTAAGTGTGAGTATTGAGTTTCAGAAAAAATTGGGAACAGGTTTATTTGGTGGCGAAGGGTTTATCATGCAAAAACTGGAAGGCGATGGAATGGCTTTTGTTCACTCGGGCGGACATGTAATAGAGCGGACCCTGCAACCGGGCGAATTGCTTAAAATCGACACCGGATGTATTGTGGCTTTTACCCAAGAAGTGAATTATGATATTCAGTTTGTAGGTGGAATTAAGAATACCATTTTTGGTGGTGAAGGGGTGTTTTTTGCAACGTTATCCGGTCCCGGAAAAGTTTGGATACAATCTCTTCCTATTAGCCGATTGGCAAGCAGGATGTTATCATACGGAGGAGTTGGCGGACGCAGAGAAGAAGGTGGCATTTTGGGCGGACTTGGAAACATGTTGGATGGAGATGGCTGGTAGCAAAAATGAAATTCGAAATAAAAATGGATATCATCTAAATTAACATAAATAACACATTCAACACAAAATTTTCGATATTTGACGCTTCGAATTTAACAGAACAATATGGGACG
>CALRRW020000051.1:0-7641 GCA_943370695.1 Comamonas sp. lk
GTACTTTTTAACCGAAGTGGAACCGCTCCCGGAATGTGGTTTGATGTGGATGGAAAAATTTTCATCAGCATGCCCGGTGTTCCGTTTGAAATGAAAGTGATTTTTGCCGAACAATGTATTCCCCGTTTGCAAAAACGTTTTGAATTTCCCATCATTAAACACCGCACCATTTTAACCAGTAATATCGGTGAATCGTTTTTGGCCAAAAAAATTGAAGCACTGGAAAACGACCTGCCGCAACACATCAAACTAGCCTACCTTCCCGGCATTGGACAGGTAAGGCTACGCTTTAGCGGACAACACACAAACGAAACAACCCTGCAAGCCGAAATGGATACCATCGTTTCGCAACTATATGAAACCATTGGCGAATATATTTTTGGAGAAGAAACCGATACCCTCGAAAAAAATGTAGGGCTTCTGCTCAAAGGAAAAGAAAAAACAATAGCCACAGCCGAAAGTTGCACAGGAGGATACATTGCACATTTAATTACATCCGTTCCCGGAAGCTCTGCTTATTATACAGGGAGCGTAGTGAGTTATGCCAACCAAATCAAAATAAATGAACTCGGTGTGAATCCCGAAACACTCAACACAGTGGGAGCCGTGAGCGAAGATTGCGTGAAACAAATGGCCGAAGGTGTGCGCAACAAATTCAATACAGATTACGCAATCTCAACAAGCGGTATTGCCGGACCCGATGGTGGCTCAACCGAAAAACCCGTAGGCACCGTTTGGATAGCCATCAGCAGCAAAACCAAAACCATCGCCAAACAATTTAACATGGGCGATAACCGCGAACGCACCATCCAACGCACGGCCATTCAAGCATTGGATATGTTAAGGAGAATGTTGTTGGAAGAGTAGCAGGTAAAAAATCAAGGTCATTCAAAAAGAAGTAATGAAAAAGCTAACAATCATCGTCATATTAGGTATAGCCATTGTAGGCGCTCTTTTTGCGAAGAAAAAATTCTATGATCCTAAGGTTCGTTTAAACAATGCCACTAACGAAATAAGCAAACTGATTGAACACAATGGAATTCAAAACGGTGACCTCATCTTTCAAACATCACTCTCGGGACAAAGCAAGGCTATTCAGTTGGCTACAAAGTCTAAGTACTCCCACTGTGGTATTATATTTAAAGAAGGAGACGACTTTTTTGTATTTGAAGCCATCCAACCCGTTAAACGAACAGCACTTGATAAATGGATTGCTCGAGGACAAGATGGGAAATTTGTTATCAAACGCCTCAAAAATGCATCACAGGTATTAACCCCCAAAGCTCTTCAAAAAATGAAACAGGTTGGAGAAACATTCAACGGCAAAAACTACGATTTAACTTTTGAATGGAGTGACGACAAAATATATTGCTCAGAGCTTATCTGGAAAATATACCAAAGAGCTACTGGCATTGAAATAGGAAAACTTGAGCACCTAAGTGATTTTGATTTAACAAATGATGCCGTCAAGAAAAAAATGCAGGAGCGTTATGGAAACAAAATCCCTCTGAATGAAATTGTGATTTCACCCGCTGCAATTTTTGAGAGTGAACTTCTGGGAACAGTTAATAGCAATTAAAACTTCCTGTGGGTTCTCTGCGTAGTCTGCGGTCCCGAAACTTCGGGATAGCGGGAAACAATAGTGCAAGACTTCGAATAACGAAGGTGCATAATTATGATCTATGAAATCGCCTTCACAATATCCTCCAACACTCCCTTCGCGTGTCCGATTCCTGAAACATGCTGGATACCTAAAATTAAACTTTTGGGTGTTTGCTTCAACTTGCACCGTGTGGAATTTTGCTGAACGAAGTTTAACACTTTCGTAAACAATTCACTTTGGTAGTAGGCTTGTTTTTTCTCATCCGGGAAATAGGCAGCCATGGATGAATTTTTCAAAATGATTTTTTCAAATCCGATTTTTTTGGCAACCGTGCGCAGTTTGATGAGTTCAAATAATTCCACAACCTGCTGCGGCAGCGGACCAAACCTGTCCTTTAACTGTTCACCAAAAGTATCTATCTGCACATCCGTTTCCAGGCGTGATAGTTCTGCATAAAGGCTCACCCGCTCACTTACACTCCGCACATACTCATCCGGAATCAATGCCTCAAAATCTGTTTCGATGGTACAATCCTTCGATTCCAGTTTGTGCATTTGTTCTTCCTTAAACAATTCGGTGAACTCATCTTCTTTTAATTCCGTGATGGCTTCATCCAAAATTTTGTGGTACATCTCAAAACCAATTTCCGAAATAAAACCACTTTGTTCCCCACCCAATAAATTACCCGCACCCCGAATATCCAAATCGCGCATGGCAACATTAAACCCGCTTCCCAAATCACTGAACTCTTCAATGGCCTGCAAACGCCTGCGTGCTTCGGTGGTTAACATTTGCATGCTCGGCACCATCAGGTAACAAAATGCTTTGCGGTTGGTGCGCCCCACCCTACCCCGCATCTGGTACATATCACTCAACCCGAACATATGCGCATTATTGATGATAATCGTATTGGCATTGGGAATATCCAATCCACTTTCGATAATCGTGGTGGCAACCAATACATCGTAATCGCCCTCAATAAACTTAATCATCACGTCCTCCAGTTTATCTCCCTCCAGTTGTCCGTGTGCCACACCCACTTTGGTGCCAGGACAAATTTTCATGATGCGGTCGGCTATTTCGTAAATATCTTTTACCCGGTGGTGAACCATAAATACTTGTCCCCCACGTTCAATTTCATTGTTCACAATTTCGCGCAACAACTCATCATTATAAGCATGCAGTTCCGTTGTTACAGGTTGCCTGTTTGCCGGTGGTGTATTGATAATGGATAAATCGCGGGCGCCCATTAATGAAAAATGCAACGTACGCGGAATAGGCGTAGCCGTAAGGGTAAGCGTATCCACATTTGTTTTGATGGCCTTTAATTTTTCTTTTGCCGCCACCCCAAATTTTTGTTCCTCGTCAACAATCAACAAGCCCAAATCTTTGTACTTAATTTCTTTCCCCAACAATTTATGCGTACCAATCAAAATATCAATTTTCCCCTCCTTCACTTTTTCGAGGATGGCTTTTTGTTCGCCTGCACTTCTAAAGCGGTTGATATAATCCACCGTAACCGGAAATTCTTTTAAGCGTTCCTTAAAGGTACGGTAATGTTGGTTGGCCAAAATGGTTGTGGGCACCAAAACAGCAACCTGTTTGCTATCGCACACTGCTTTAAAAGCTGCACGTATGGCAACCTCTGTTTTTCCAAAACCCACATCTCCACATACCAGCCTGTCCATGGGCTGATCCGTTTCCATGTCCTTCTTAATATCGGCCGTTGCTTTGCTTTGATCAGGAGTGTCTTCGTACATAAACGATGCTTCCAACTCCACCTGCATATAATTATCCGGAGCAAATTCAAATCCTTTTTGGGCTTTGCGTTTGGCGTATAGCTTAATCAAATCGCGGGCAATGTCTTTAACCTTTTTCTTGGTGCTCGTTTTGAGTTTTTCCCAGGCATCACTTCCCAGTTTATTTACCCGCGGCTCCGTTCCATCCTTGCCTACATACTTGGAAATTTTGTGCAACGAGTTAATGCTTACATACAACAAATCACTGTCGCGGTATACCAACCTCACGGCCTCTTGCATATGCCCGTTCACTTCCATTTTTTCCAACCCTGCAAACTTTCCCACACCATGATCAATATGTGTTACATAATCTCCGGGTTTTAAATCCTTTAATTCTTTTAACGTAATGATGCGGCTTTTGCTGTAGGCATTTTTGGTATGTCCACGGTAAAACCGGTCGAAAACCTGGTGCTCTGTATAACACGCAAGTTTTAAATCTTTATCGATAAACCCTTTTGACAATCCGTGGTAAATGGGCGAGAAGGTCACTTCCCTGTCCAGGTCGTCAAAAATGGTGTACAATCTTTCCACCTGCCTGCTACTTTCCGAGAAGATGATATTCTCCAATCCGTTGCTTTGGTTTTCCCGTAAATTACCAATCAGCAGTTTAAAGTTTTTATGAAAAAGCGGTTGAGGCGATATCTCAAATTCGATGGTTTCATCCGCCTTAAATTTAAAGCGTGTACCAAACTCGATGAAGGTTCTCTTTTTAAACGCTTCGAATATAACAGTGTCTTTTTCGTATATTTTATCAATGGGCAACAACGCCTCCTGATCGGGCATGGGCACAAATTTTTCGAAAATGGTTTGTGCTTTCTCGCGGCCCTTTTCAATTTGTTCAATACTCAAGCTTACATCCTTTGCCCAAAAAATAGTATCGGCCGGCAGGTAGGTAAAGAAGTTTTGTTGGGTGCTGTCGTCAATGCCTTTTTGAACATTCGGAATAATAAAAAACCGGTCTACCTTTTTAACAGAAAGTTGTGTATTGGGATCGAACGTCCGAATGCTTTCAATCATTTCGCCATCCAGTTCCAGTCGGTAGGGCATATCGTTGCTAAACGAAAACACATCCACAATTCCACCACGTATGGAAAACTGACCCGCCTCATACACAAAATCACTTCGTTCAAAATGATGCTCCGTTAAAAACTCAATAAAAAATTCGAGGTCGAATGGATGGCCAACTTTTAATTCGTAAGTATTGGCTGTTAAATCTTTTTCGGTGATGACCAACTCGGCAAGTGCTTCGGCAGTTGTTACCACCAACTCACCGTTGAGCGAATGTTGGTTCAGCCGGTTTAATACTTCGGCACGTTCCAACACCAGGCCGTTATCCAAACCTGTTATTTGAAAGGGCCTGCGGTATGACGATGGAAAATACAGAACGGTTTTCCCCTCCAGTAAATTTTCCAAATCGGAATGAAAATACTTTGCTTCATCCACATCATTAAACACAAATACATTTGTGCGAGGCTGTAATTGATAATACGTGGAAGCTAAAATGGCATCGACAGAGCCCACCAATCCCGTTAGGCGAAGCTTAACCGGGGAGGTAGAAGATAGCTTGCCAGCCATTGTTTTAAAGCGAGAACTTTCGCTGTAAAGAGTTACTAAATCTTTTAAATTCACTTTGCGATGCGAATATAAGTGATTTGTTCTCGTGGTTTGATGGTCTTTCGTTAATTTTTAGCCGCTAATTGCGCAGATTACGTTTATGTATTTCGGCTCCAAATAAATGGAATGTGTGGAAGAAAATACCGACACTGATGGGTTCCCCGCAATCCCGAAGTTTCGGAATTGCAGAGTCCGCAGAAGCTATGGTCTATCAACTAAGAACAATTTTAATCAGCGGCAGAAAATACTACCACGATAAATAATAAACGGACACCGCATTTCAAAAAATTTGTAATATTGACCACTTAAATATATCTATGAATAAAATAATCCTCATCTTCGGACTCATCCTCTCCTATTGCTGTAATGGACAGGAACTATTGACCTTTACCGATGAAATGCCTACTTATGGAAAAGGCAAGGACGCTCTCACGCAATACCTTGTAGAAAATATACAATATCCTGATGATGCGCTTAAAAACAATATTGAAGGTAGGGTAGTTGTAAAGTTTGTGATAAATGAAGATGGATCGGTTTCCGATATTGTTTTGTTAAAAAAAGTATATCCCAGCATCGATGATGAAGCCATTAGGGTAGTGAAAGCAATGTCGAACTGGAATCCTGCAAAACAAAATCAAAAACCGGTCAAATTTGTCTTTATGTTACCGATTGCATTTAATCTAAATATTCCCATCGTACCTTTTACCTATGAATGGATGACCCCTCATGAACCCGTAACGCAAGCAATTCCGCCTTCTTTTGAGGGTGGCCAGGATTCGCTAAACACCTTTGTTTGGAAAACACTTGTATATCCACCGGCAGCAAAACAAAATGGCATTGAAGGAACCGTAAATGTTCAATTCGAAATTGACGCTGAAGGAAATATCATTGAACCCAAAGCCAATAAGTTAGGATGGGGTTTAACAGAAGAAGCATTAAGAATTGTATCGCTGATGCCCAAATGGATTCCCGGCAAGTTGAATCAAAAACCTGCTCCGGCATTGGTCACCATTTCAATTACATTTTTAACCCAAGGCGGCAAATAATCAGTAGAAGGTTAATCATGAAACCCCATTATCGACTATGGACTATGGACTATGGACTATCAACTATCGACTTCCCCACTCATTTCACCCTAAACGTCAGCGCAAGCGAATTAATACAATACCGTAATCCTGTCGGATTCGGACCATCATCAAAAACATGTCCTAAATGTCCCCCGCAACGGGTGCAGATAACTTCTGTTCTTTCAATGCCCAAAGAGTTATCTATTACATTGGAAACTTTCCCTTTGGCAATAGGCTGGTAAAAACTCGGCCAGCCGGTTCCCGAATCAAACTTGTGCGCGGATGAAAACAATTTATTTCCGCAGCCCGCACAGTAATAAAATCCTTGCTGATGGTGATCCCAGTATGCTCCAAGGTATGCAGGCTCTGTTCCCTTTTTGCGCAACACATTATACACTTCGGGCGAAAGTTGTTTTTTCCATTCCGCTTCCGTTTTCACCACCTCAAATTGTTTTTGATTGGTTACAGCATTTTGTGCAAAAGTGATTGAACCCAGCAATACCAATACACCTGTTATAATTGTTTTCATATTCGGATAAACGTAAAGATAGGGGATTCAGATTTTTGAGGTTATACGATTTATTGATAATATGCAGGAGCAAACTTTCAATCTATAATAATATTACCCATGAATATACAAGGACAATGGACAGGAACAATAATTTTTGGAAAAGAATATGCTGACCTCGAAAATAAGGAACTGTATTTTGACATGGATATTATTACTCAGAACAACAGCTCTCAGATTACGGGAAGTGCAATTGATATTGGAGGAGTTGGTGTGAGTTCCGATCCAGCTGTAATCAATGGATCCTTTTCCGGTAACGAAATAAGTTTCATCAAGCAATACGCTAGTTTTCACTATTACGACAATGGGAAAACCATAATTGATAAATCACAACCTGGAAGTGAGATTCATTATTCTGGTCATTACGATGATTTAGAACATCAATTTTATGGCAATTGGATTATTAAATGGAAAGCAAAGCTAATTGGGGTAATACCTATTAACTACATTAATACCGGAACCTGGATAATGCGAAGAAAATAGTATTTGAATTCTCTCATGAGTTAACGGACTATAATCTCTCCAATTAAAAACGGAAAAAAATCACTGTAAACCCCGAAAACAAAAAACGGTAGCAAGCCTAAACTCACTACCGTTTCCAAATATAACACCGTTCTGAGAACGGAACGTTTTAGTAACTGTTCAACATCATTGGCATTACCAGCATCAGAATGTTTTCATTATCCTCTGCTTTGCCCGGCAATAACACACCTGCACGGTTTGGCTGGCTCATTTCCAGTCTTACCTCGGTTCCGTCTGCTGCGTTAATCATCTCAGCAAGGTATTTTGAGTTAAAGCCAATTTCCATGTCTTCACCTTCGTACTGGCATTTCAATTTTTCCTGTGCTTCGTTTTCAAAATCGATATCCTCAGCCGAAACGGTTAATTCGCTTCCGGCTAATTTTAACCTGATTTGGTGCGTGGTTTTATTTGAAGTAATCGAAACACGTTTTACCGACATCGCAAACTCATTGCGGTCCATAATCAACT
>CALRRW020000052.1:0-7556 GCA_943370695.1 Comamonas sp. lk
GTTTAAAGACGAAAATAAAAACCTTAAATATGATAAAAATGAAACAATAGGGTTTTATAATACACTGATAAATACAACTGATTCATTACCCTTAAATAACTTATTTTCATTTAAACCCAATCCTTACCCTATTAACAGGCTTATTGACACGATTAGTAGAAATACAGGAATGTTTAAATTTGCTGTCTATAAGCCTTATGAAGTAAGCCTTAAACCACTTAATACCAGTAAATATTTTATTTGGAATAAACCGGGAAAGGATAATATAGACACATTTACCATATTCAGTGAAACCTTTAAAACTGATAGCGTTTGGTTTAAGTATAAAACTCCTCAACAGGATACGCTATTTTATATAAAACCAGTAAAAAATGCTAAAACCCTCAAATTTGAAGCAACAGTAAAAAAGGAGCTTGAGCTTAATGATACATTTACAATAACCTTTAATCAACCTTTACTAAAAGCATTTTTAGATACTGGTATGTTTAAATTAAAGGAGGACTCTGTTATCGTTATTCCAAAAGTGATTAACTCTCCTCAGGCAGATTATATAAAGCTTTATTATCCATTAAAAGAGCGTACTAAATATAGCATAGAATTTAAAGATTCAACTTTTATGGATATTTATGGTAATTACGCAAAAAAAGATAAAGTTAGTTTTATAAGTAAAGGCATACGAGATTATAGTACGCTTATTTTAAGTATTATACATCCAAAAGATGTAAATCAATATATTATTCAAATGGTCACTGAAGATGAAACCAAAGTCTTTAAAACATTTGTAGTAACGAAAGATGAAGTAGTAAACCTTGAATACTTATTACCAGCTAAATACAAGCTTAAAATAATAAAGGATACAAATAAAAACGGTCAGTGGGATAATGGAGATTATCAAAGCAAAAAACAGCCTGAGCAGGTGTTTTATTATGCGGAAATACTTAATTTAAGGGCTTTTTGGGATTTGGAACAAACAATTGATATTGGAACAATTGTTAAGTAATCAGGAGTGTGTAGTTTAAATATTAGCTAAGCTATAAACCATAAATAGTTATGAGTAATGGAGTTATGGAGTTTTAACATAGCTTAATCAAGCTAAAAACCGTCAAATCAGGCTAGCTTAATAAATATGTGGATTAGTGTGGATAGAGTGTGTTTCTATATGAATTTAACAACAATTTACATTTAGCCTAAAACGTAATGTTGATTAAGTAACAGTTGTTCTATTCTTATGAGGTAATAATTAACATTGAATTTACAATTTAGTTATCCCATAAAAGATGTGTGAATGGCTTATTAACACTGTGTATAAAGGCTTAATTATACTAGATAGTCAACACTTTAGTATGTTAATTAACTGTTAACTTAATATGGAATACTTAATAAACTAAAAAATAAAAAGGAGTTATACAGCTATTCACAGTATATACTAACAATAACATTTATATATATTACTTTTTAATACATAGTTCGGTGTGAAAACAGTTTCACTAAATAAATTACTTTTGAATCCTCGAACGAAAGAAAAAAATAAGGAATGAAAGAGAAGTTACAAAGTGTGATTACTGAAATTAAAGAAATTGTTCTGCAATCAGCCGAAAGCGCAGAGGAGTTTCGGTTAAAATATTTATCTCGTAAGGGTTTGTTAAACGATTTGATGGAAGAGTTTAAAGAAATTCCCAATAGCGATAAAAAAGAAGTTGGAAAAATAATGAATGAGCTCAAAGTATCGCTTCAGGAAAAACTGGACGAGGCTCAAAAAAAATTTTCCCGCAAAGTCGCAAGTAAAGAAGTTAACCAGGATTTAAGTCTACCTGAAGAGCCAAACGGATTAGGCGCGCGCCATCCACTCAGCATTGTTCAAAACAAAATATTAGAAATATTTAATAAACTTGGTTTTACCATTAGTGAGGGGCCGGAAGTAGAAGACGACTGGCATAATTTTTCAGCGTTAAATTTTCCGGAAAACCATCCAGCGCGCGACATGCAAGACACGTTTTTTATTGATAAAAACTACTCGTTGCGCACCCATTGCACTAGTGTTCAGGTACGGTTGATGGAGCAGAAAAAAATTCCGCTGCGCGCTGTAATGCCTGGCCGCGTTTACAGGAACGAAGCCATTTCGGCAAGGGCACATTGCTTCTTTCACCAAATTGATGCGGTATACATCGATAAAAATGTTTCGTTTGCCGATTTAAAACAAACACTCTATGAATTTGTAAAGGAAATGTTCGGACAGGATTTTAAAGTACGCTTTAGGCCAAGTTATTTTCCGTTTACCGAACCTAGTGCTGAAATGGACATATCGTGTATGATTTGCCACGGAAGAGGCTGTAATGTTTGCAAACACACCGGTTGGGTGGAAATTTTGGGTTGCGGTATGGTGGATCCAAACGTGTTAACACTAAACAGTATTGATCCTGAAGAATACTCTGGTTTTGCCTTTGGAATGGGCGTGGAGCGCATTACAATGCTGTTGTATGAAGTAAAAGACCTTAGAATGTTCAGCACGAATGATGTAAGGTTTTTGGGCCAGTTTTCAGGAGGGTAAAGGGCGGTGTTTTAAACCAAGGATAAAAGCACATCCGCATTCACTTCATGTGCTCCGTCAAATTCAACCATCGTTGCATTTAGTGTTTTCATAAACGCCTTTACGGTAATTAGTTTTTCGGAAGAAATAAGCTTGTCTTTTGTGCCGGTTATATATACAACAGGAGTGTTTAGTAGCTTGGGAGATACGGGGTTTTGTAGTTCGGAAGCAACCTCCCCGGAACAAATAATCAATTTGCTAATTGGAACAGATGTTTGGTGCAGCCAGCGAGTAGCAGTTGCAACTCCTTGCGAAAAGCCCAACAACACAATTTTTGCACCGTGATTTTGATAACCTTGCGTTTCACAAAGCGCATTTAAATAGTTGACATAATCTTTAATTTCCTCTTCCCTTGACTCGCTTGTCATCCAGGTTGCTGCAGGCTTTCCGCCAAAACCCTTGGCATAAAAACGACTTAAGGCTTCGGGAGCAACAATGAACCTTTCTGGTGTTGCAATCGCTTCAAATGTTTTTATAAAATCAGCAGCAAGCTGGGCATATCCATGGAGAACGATCCATATTTCTTCGGTATCAGGAGTGAGGCCCCCAAGCGTAAAATAACGAGCGGTTTTGGTTGTTGTAATAAATCCCTGAGAAAGGTTCATCCGGCAATATAAGAATTAGACCGGTACGCGAAAAAACAAAGGGACTAATAAATGAAAAAAGCCGCGGACTATCTTTCGATAGTCCAACGGCTCTTGCACGTTAACCCCTATGTGCTTCTTTAGTACCGAAGTACTTTGTTGTCTATATTCTGGCAATTGAAAAGCAATACAATGTTATTTCCGTTTGGATGAATCACAAAAGAAATGCGCGCCTTTTATGTAACGCGTTTTTATGGGACAATAAATGGGTGTTTTTTCTTTTGGCGGAGGGCAAAAAGGGGTGACAAAGAGGAAATCTGTTAAGAATCAATGGCAACCGATAAAAAATCTATCAGGGGTCTTATGGACTTCGCTGTTTCTGCGAAGGTTTTTACAAAAGCAGCATCAGAAAGTTCTTTGTGTGTTAATTTTCGTTCGGCAATAAAACCCTTTAATTTAAGGTATTCGATGGCCGGATTTTCGGCATCATACCCTTTGGGCGGACGAACGAGCTTTTCTCCGGTAATTTCACCAAACAGCGACTTAAAGTCTTTGGCCAACACAATCTTTTTAAAAGCAGGAAGATTATAATCAATCTCTTGCCTTATTTTGGCCAATGTGTCGGGCATTGGCATATAGGAGCCTCCGGCTATAAAACAATTGTTGGGCTGAATATGTAAGTAGTATCCGCAAAACTCTTCCTTTTTGTCGTTAAGGCTGAGACTCATCCCAAAGTTGTTTTTGTAAGGAGACTTGTCTTTTGAAAACCGAATGTCGCGGTTAATGCGGAAGATGCATTTTTTGGGATCGAGCGAAGCGAAACGCTTATCAAAAGAGCCGATGGTGGTTATGCACTCACCTACAAACCCAATCCATTCCTTGCGCAAGGAGTCATATTCCTTTTTGTTGGCATCAAACCATTCTTTAGTATTGTTTTTAGAAAGACGCGCCAAAAAATCGAGTAGGTGTTTAAAATCCATAAATGAGTTTATTATTGATTAGTCAAAGTTATACAAATGATTATTTTTGCCACGGGGAGGTTGATAATGTTAATAAAGTTATTGGTTAAGGAGTAATGCTTTCTTTGCCGGACTTAAACTTTAGGTTAACCAATCGGCCGCATCAACCAAACACATATCAACAGAAAAAAATGCACGACAGAGAAAGACCAAGTTTTGAAGACAGCAATAACGTAACAGTACAAAGATGTTTTTTTGCTTACGAGTACGCACGTGATTTTGTAAAAGGAAAAAACACAGCCGACATAGGTTGTGCTGATGGTTACGGAACGCAGTTTTTAGCCGACTACACGCAAACAACAGTTGGCGTTGACTATAGTGAAGCGACGGTTGCCGAAGCGCGCTTAAAACACGCAGCAAAAACAAACCTTTCGTTCAAAGCAAGCAGTGTTCCGCCATTGCCTTTGGAGAGCGAAAGTTTGGATGTGGTTACGGCATTTCAATTTATCGAACACATTAATCCCCGCCTTGAGTTTATCAAAGAAGTGCACCGCGTATTAAAGCCGGGGGGTATATTTTTATGCTCCACTCCCAATGCCAAAATGAGCATAGCGCGCAATCCTTTTCATGTTCACGAATACACATTTGATGAAATGAAAAAAGAGATGGGGGAGGTGTTTGGTTCTTTTGAGATAAAGGGCGTGCAAGGAAACGAAGCAGTCAATAAATACTATGAAGACAACGCACGTTGGGCAAAAAAAATATTAAGACTTGATCCGCTGGGTTTGCATAAAATGATACCGGCAAGTTGGCTCGTTGCTCCGTACAATTTTTTAACCAGCATGATGCGCAAGGATTTAAAAACCGAAAACCACGACACGATGAAAATCACGACCAAAGACTTCTTTTTAACGGAGGAAAGGCTTGATTTTACCTGGGATATTTTTGTAGTAGCTCGAAAAAAGGCGTAACAAAAAATTAAAGCTGAAGGTTTAGTTTTTCGCAGGCCTTCTCGGAGGCCAGCTGTTCGGCTTTTTTCTTAGAGAGGTGTTCGGCAGAGCCGAAATACGCCCCGTCTATTTTAACATGGACCCTGAATATTTTTTGTTTGCGGGATATTTCTTCATCACTTTCAAAGTCAATTGTCTTGTTGTTTTTCTGTGTCCATTCGATCAGTTTTCCCTTGAAGTTCTTCTCGGTAAATTCTAACTTATCTACGTCTAAATGGGTAAGGATTTTTGTTTTAATAAAGCGTTTCGCCCCATAAAAACCCCTATCTAAAAAGATAGCACCAATAAAAGCTTCTAAGGCATTGCCAAAAATACTTCCTTTTAAGTTTTGGCCAACAGCACGCTTATCGAAAACAACAACCTCATTGAGTCCGATTTTTTGTGCAAGATCATTAAGGCTTTCCCGGCTTACAATTTTTGAACGCATTTCCGTTAAAAAGCCCTCGTCTTTAAATGGAAATCGGGAAAATAACATTTCGGCAACAACAGTATTCAGAACGGAGTCACCGAGGTATTCAAGGCGTTCGTTGCTATCCCGCACTCCGTTTTGGTGTATGGTGGTGCTCACTGAGTGGTGGCGCAATGCCTGAAGGAAGCAACTAAACTTCACAGGAAAAAAGCCTGCAATTTTAGCCACCTTGTGGTATACTGTTTTGTGTTGAGAAAAGTAAGAGAAATAAATAGCGGAGAATAAGGACCGTATCAAATCACTAAAATTAGAGTTTGCGGAAAATTACAGTTGCATTATGTCCTCCAAAACCAAAGGTATTGCTTAGTGCAGCGTTAATTGGCCTTGCCTGCGCTTTGTTGAAAGTAAGGTTAAGTTTAGGGTCAATGTTTTCATCATCGGTAAAATGATTGATTGTTGGCGGAACAATATTGTGCTGCATCGCAAGAATAGTTGCGATTGCTTCAATTGCCCCAGCGCCACCCAACAAGTGACCTGTCATTGATTTTGATGAACTGATGTTGAGTTTGTATGCATGTTCACCAAATACAGCGGTAATAGCTTTTAATTCGGCAACATCTCCAAGTGGAGTAGAAGTACCATGAACATTGATATAGTCTATTTCTTCAGGCTTCATACCGGCATCTTCGAGCGCCCAGTTTAACACATTAATTACACCTAATCCTTCAGGATGAGGAGCGGTCATGTGGTAAGCATCTGCACTCATTCCGGCACCAACAACTTCACAGTATATTTTTGCTCCACGCGCTTTAGCGTGTTCGTATTCTTCAAGGATAATGGCACCAGAACCTTCGCCCAAGACAAAACCATCTCTGTCTTTATCAAAAGGGCGCGAAGCTGTTTTGGGATCATCGTTTCTTTCCGAGAGGGCTTTCATATTGCTAAAGCCACCCATTGCAGGTTCGTTTACGCAAGCTTCAGAACCACCGGTTACGATAATATCTGATTTACCAAGTTTGATGTATGTGTAGGCATCAATCATCGCATTGTTGGATGATGCACATGCCGAAACGGTGGTATAATTTGGTCCACCGAAACCATATTTAATACTGATAAGTCCGGAGGCGATATCAGCAATCATTTTTGTAATAAAAAAAGGAGAGAAGCGAGGCGTTCCGTCTCCGCGGGCATAATCAACAGATTCGGCAAAAAAACTGGTTAAACCTCCAATTCCAGAACCCCAAATTACACCAACCCTGGATTTGTTGATTTTTTCCAAATCAAGGCCGCAATCTTTAATTGCTTCATCGCAGGTAACCATGGCAAAATGGGTAAAACGGTCCATTTTACGTGCTTCCTTGCGGTCGAAGAAGTCTTCAACATTGAAGCCCTTAACTTCACAGGCAAATTTTGTTTTGAATTTGGAAGTGTCAAATTGGGTGATGGGAGCTGCCCCACTCACCCCATTTGACAAACCGTTCCAGTACTCTTGAACATTGTTACCAATGGGCGTTAAAGCACCAAGGCCTGTAACAACTACTCTTCTGGATGTCATGCAATTTTTTTGTTTAGTGCTATGATTAGCCTTTTACGTTTTGCTCTATGTAAGAGATGGCTTGGCCAACGGTACCAATCTTTTCTGCCTGGTCGTCTGGAATTGCGATATTGAATTCTTTTTCGAATTCCATAATCAATTCAACCGTATCCAAAGAATCGGCACCTAAATCGTTTGTGAAATTAGCTTCGTTGTTAATTTCACTTGCTTCAACACCAAGTTTATCCATGATGATGTTTTTTACTCTTTCTGCTACGTCAGACATTGTATTGTAATTTTAAAATTTGAATGTGCAAATAAAAGATATTTTTATTCAAAACAGCAAATTTTAAATTTTACAATTAATTAATAGTATTTACAAAGGATTGCACGAATTTGCGCAAGTACAATAAAGGGTGGGTGTGCGATTTGTTTTTGGCAACAACCAACCAACTATTTTATGACAACAGAAC
>CALRRW020000053.1:0-7494 GCA_943370695.1 Comamonas sp. lk
CAAAAATCAAACGACCTTTTTTGGATGGCTGGCAATAGGTAACAATAATGTCTGTTCCATCCTGGTGGTATTCTGCTTTGGCCACAGGGCTGTGGCTCTTGGTGTATGAACGGAACCACGTAAGCAATGCAATAATTGCCAATAAGACAATCCCAATAATAATGAGTACTTTCTTTTTCATGTTATGTGTTGTTTTAAGGTAAATATTTTTAAGGTTTTATGAATAATATTACCTCACAAGCCACAACGCCATAAAGCCTTAATTATAAATAGCAAGTTATAACTTATCCAATAGTTTCAAAACTTTCTTTCCGCGCGATTGAATGGCGGGTGTTCCCATTGGCATTAAATCTTCAACCAGGGCCCTGAGTTCGGTTGCCAGTTCGGGGAATTGTTTGGTGATATTGCCCATTACATGTAGTGAAAAGGCTTTAATGGCGCCCGGTTCGTCCTTACTTCGGGCAAAAACATAACAGATGTCGAACAGCTCGCCCCATAGGTTTTCGGGGGGCATTTGCTCAACCCAAATGCGCAGAATATTTCGTTTTACGGCATCGTGTTGATTGGGTTCCGTTAGTTTGTGCAGCAACTCCTTTTGATATGGCTTGATAAGTTCCGGATGGGCTATGCTGCAAAATGCAAGGGGCCATGCAGCACGTTGTGTGAGGCGATAGCTGTCGCCTAAAAATATCGTCATTAATTCCTTGAACCGGGTTTTGTCGTCACCAATGTATTGTACAATACGCATGGTGAGGGGTTTGCTGTGTTCGCGTATAAGCTCTTCTTGGATATGCATGTTTGGTTTGCCGGAAATGATTACTTTCGCAAACTAAATTTTTGCAGCATGACCACCAAACATTCCATCGACAGCGTTTCATTAACCAATCGTTTTTGTAAATATGTTCAAATAGATACACAATCGGATACTAATTCACCGACCCAGCCCAGTACTGAGAAACAAAAGGATTTGGCAAGAGTACTGGTTGCCGAATTGTTGGAACTTGGGATAAGCGATGCTCATTTGGATGAGTTTGGCTATGTGTATGCAACGGTGAAGGGTAATTCAACCAAGAAGGTTCCGGTTATTTGTTTTTGTTCGCACATGGACACCTCGCCCGATTTTACCGGCAAAAACGTAAAGCCGGTTATCCACCAAAACTATCAGGGTGGAAATATTGTGTTGCCTGCAGATTCAAAAGTGATTTTAAAACCCGAAGAACATCCCGATTTAAAAACACAAATCGGGAATGATATTATTACTGCCGATGGTACCACATTGCTGGGTGCCGATAATAAATCAGGTGTAGCAGAGATTATGGAAGCCGTAAGGTATTTTACCCAACATCCCGAAGTGATTCATGGTGATATCCGCATTTTATTTACGCCTGACGAAGAAATAGGCAGAGGAGTAGATGCGATTGATATGGAAAAGCTGGGTGCTGATTTCGGTTACACAATGGATGGTGAAACGGCCGGTCATTTGGAAGATGAAACGTTTAGTGCCGATGGAGTTGAAATTCATATTGAAGGTGTTGCCGTGCATCCCGGGTTTGCCAAAAACAAAATGGAAAATGCGTTGAAAATAGCAGCCGAAATTGTGGCAGCCTTGCCTAAAACGCACCTCTCTCCTGAAACAACCGAAGACAAGGAACCCTTTATGCATCCAACCTCTATTACAGGGAGTTTGGATAAAGCCGAATTAAAATTCATTATTCGAGCATTCAGTACGGATGGCCTAGTTGAGGTTGAAAATACGCTGAAAGAGATTACGCAAATGGTGATGCACAATTATAAAGGCAGCACATACACATTTGTGGTAAAAGAGCAGTACCGTAACATGAAAGATATACTGGATAAACACCCGCAAGTGAGTGCATATGCACTTGAAGCCATTGGTCGCACAGGGTTGGTTGCACAACGCACCAGCATTCGTGGCGGAACGGATGGAAGCAGGTTATCTTTTATGGGATTACCTTGTCCGAATATTTTTGCAGGCGAGCATGCATTTCATGGTAAATATGAATGGGCAAGTGTGCAGGATATGGTTAAAGCTACAGAGACCATTATTCACCTGAGTGAAATATGGGAAGAGCGTGCATAGTTATAGTTTACAAGATCACTTCATAGCTGGTATTTCGTCCGCCACCTTCTGTTTTTCGCAATACTTTTTTGTCTATTAAATCCTGCATATCGCGTAAGGCGGTATCGGGCGAGGATTTAGTCATCTTGGCCCATTTGCTGCTGGTGAGGTTTCCTTCAAATCCATCCAGCAGTTTATTCAGCATGTTTTGCTGACGGTTGTTTAAGATCGTTTTGGCATGTGTTTCCCAAAATTTGCCTTTGCGCAACACGTCATCCAGTGTATCATCGGTGGCCAGCAGCGCTGCCATCAGGCATTGCATAAACCATTTTATCCACTCGGTTACATCCAGTTTTCCTTGCTGGGTATGTTCCAGCATATCGTAATATTGTTTGCGTTGCAGGCGTATTTGTGCACTCATGCTATAAAAACGTTGCGGACTTTCATCAGCCCGGGCCAATAACATATCAGCAAGAGCACGTGCTATGCGGCCATTGCCATCTTCAAACGGATGCAGCGTAACAAACCACAAGTGAGCCAATGCTGCTTTGAGCACTAAGTCCACATCATGTTTGGTATTGAACCATTTTAAAAACAAGGTCATTTCACTATTGAGCAGGTGCGCATCAGGTGCTTCAAAATGGACTTTTTCTTTTCCTAATGCTCCCGATACCACTTGCATGGGACCCGTTTCATCTTTACGGTAGTTTCCGGTACGTACAGTGAAATTACCACTTTTGCCCAATGGAAACAACCATTTTTGCCATTCGCACAGGCGTTTTTTAGTAAGTGGTTTATGGTATTGCTGTGTGGCATCCAACATCATTTCCACTACGCCGTCTACATTTCTATCTGAGCGTATAAGCCCGCCCACATTTAAGCCCAGCTTGCGCGCCAATGATGAGCGCACCTGATCCGTGTGGAGTAATTCGCCTTCTATTTCGCTTGTTTTTTGAACATCAAGGGTCAGTGTTTTGAGGAGGGCCTCTTCCCGAAGTTTAAATCCCATAGCCTGCATTTTACCCAATATACGGCCTTGCTTATAGCGCAATTTGCCAAGCTCTACCTGTATTTCTTCGTTGCGCCAGGTAAAGTTGGGCCATTTAGGTTGCTGGTGTATGTATATTATTCTCCGCATAATCTGCGGTAAATATATGCCTTATTCTCCGCATTTAAAAATTATTCTCCGCAAAATATGCGGAGATTATCGGAATTATTCTCCGCATCAAAAAGTGTATGGTGCGGAGATTGTTTGATTCAAGGGTGGCGGTATACCTGACACTTGGCCATAGTATGACTAAAGTATATCCTGAAATTCCGGGGTTTTATCAATTACCTTTTTGGCAAAGGGGCAAAGCGGAACAATTTTAATATTTTTTTTGCGGGCAAAGTTTACGGCTGTTTCCACCAGTTTTTTGCCTGCATTTTGTCCACGCAAAACATCAGCAACTTCAGTATGATCTATAATTATCCTGTCGGTTCCTGCCCACACATAAGTCATTTCGGCTACCCGCTGGTTTGCTATCTCGATGTAAAAAGAGCCTTTTTGATTGGTTTCTTGGTGTTGTACGGTTAATTCCATTGTGTAAAAAGTTTGATGTTTGGGTATTTAACGGTTGTTGTTAAACAATTGCTAAGCTACATAAAAACAATTTTAAACGCTTATTTCAGTTAAAATTCTATGAATCCTGAACGGTAAGCTATGAACTAAAACCGTACATTCGCGCCCATGAATTATTTGTCGGTTGACGGTGTAACTAGAAATTACGGAGAAAAAATACTTTTTAAAGATATCAGCTTCGGGTTGAGCAAAGGTGAAAAGGTGGCTTTGATAGCCAATAACGGAGTGGGGAAATCTACTTTACTTAAAATATTAGGAGGAAAAGATACCCCTGATTCGGGTAAAGTTTCATTGCGCCATGGTATTCGTGTGGGGTTTTTGGATCAGGAGCCGGATTTTGGAACCCACCAAACCATTAACGATTTGATTAATGGCGCAAACGGCAAATTATTATCTGCCATACGCGAGTACGAAGAATCGATAGAAGCGCAAGCCAACGATTACAATGATGAAACATCCAGAAGGTTTGAACTTGCCAGCAATAAAATGGATGAGTTGCAAGCGTGGGATTACGAACGTTTGCTGACCACCATTTTATCAAAATTCAATATTGTTGATTTAACCCAGCATATTGATTCACTGAGTGGGGGGCAAAAAAAGCGTTTGGCTTTGGCCCTTGTTTTACTGGATAATCCGGAGTTAATTATTTTGGATGAGCCTACCAATCATTTGGATTTGGACATGATTGAATGGCTTGAAGAGTTTTTAACACAAAGCACAATAACGTTATTGATGGTTACCCACGACAGGTATTTCTTGGACCGTGTATGTAATAAAATACTGGAGCTCACAAACGGTAAACTATACCGCCACGAGGGCAATTACTCTTACTTTTTGGAGAAGCGTGATGAGCGGGAGGAAGTTTATGATATTGAAGTAGGCAAAGCCAAACAACTCATGAAAAAGGAGTTGGAATGGATGCGCAAAATGCCAAAGGCGCGCGGAACAAAATCAAAAGCGCGTATTGATGCTTTTTATGATGTAGAAAAGATTGCCAATAGCCGCAGAAAAAAACAGGAATTAAAACTTGAAGTGCGGATGAGCCGGATAGGGGGCAATATTCTGGATTTGAAAAAGGTGCGTAAATCCTATGGTGAAAAGGTGATTTTAAATGGCTTTGATTATGCCTTTAAAAAGGGCGAACGTATTGGTATTATTGGGAAAAACGGGGTTGGCAAAACAACCTTTTTAAATATTATTACCCAAAACGAACAACCGGATAGTGGTAAGATAAATGTAGGCGATACCATTGTGTATGGATATTATTCGCAAGCGGGTATTAAACTCAAAGAAGACCAACGCGTTATTGATGTGGTAAAAGAAATTGCCGATGTTATTATTTTGGGTGATGGAACATCATTGCCGGCATCGCAGTTTTTAACACACTTTTTGTTTCCGCCAGAAATGCAATACACCCATGTATCGAAATTAAGTGGTGGTGAACGCAGGCGGTTGTATTTGCTCACCGTGCTGATTAAAAATCCGAATTTTTTGATTTTGGATGAGCCCACAAACGACCTGGATTTATTAACCTTAAATAAACTGGAAGACTTTTTACAAGGTTTTGGTGGTTGTTTAATAGTGGTGAGCCACGACAGGTATTTTATGGATAAGCTGGTTGACCATTTATTCATTTTTGAAGGAGACGGTGAAGTGCGCGACTACAATGGAACCTACAGTGAGTATAGGGAAGAAGAGGATGAAAAAGAGGAACTTGCAGAAGCTGAACGCAAAGCATCACAACAAAAAAAGGTTGTCGTGGAGGCGCCCAAGCCGGTTGAAGCCAAAAGAAAAATGACCTTTAAGGAGAAGCATGAGTTTGAAACACTGGAAAAGGAGATTGCGGATTTAGAGGAAGAAAAAGTGGAACTTGAAAAAAGCTTGTCTGATGTTTCGTTGGCACATGATGATATTATTAAACTTTCATCACGATTCGAAACGGTTAAAAACCTTACCGATGAAAAGTCGATGCGGTGGATTGAATTGAGTGAACTGGAAGGATAGTGTAAGTGTTTGATTTGACCAGTTATTGATGTTGCATAAACTATAACAGAGAATATTCTGGTTTTTTGAAGATTTTATTATATTTACCATCAGTATGAAAAGAATAATATACCTTATTTTATGTGTTGCTTTGGGAGTGATTACTCTTGAATCATTTAAGAAACGGCCCAACGGAACCGACCCCGGTCATACAGGTTCACCTGGGGATTCACTCAAAAATTGTACGGTGTGCCACGGGGGGACAGCAACTCCGATAGAGGGGTGGATCACTTCAGATATTCCGGAAACTGGATATGTACCGGGTGAAACATATACCATTACTGCAACCAATACCGAAGATGGCGGAACGCGTTTTGGGTTTCAGGTTTCTCCGCAAAATATTGCTGGCGATTTATTGGGAACCATGATTGTATCTGATTCGGTTAAAACACAATTGGTGGGTGGAAATAAATACATTACGTATACCAGCAATGGTATTGATGGCCTGGGTTCAAACTCATGGGAATTTAAGTGGAAAGCCCCGGATGCCGGAACAGGACAAGTAGTGTTTTATGGTGCATTTAATTCAAATTTTGAAGGACACAAGGATGGTGATAAAACGTTTTTATCGACATTGACGGTAAATGAAAGCGGAACCACCGGAGTGAATACATTAAAAAACCAGGCGGGGTCATTTTCATTGTATCCCAATCCTGCAACCGATAATTTGTATGTGAGCATCAATTCCCAAAAACAGGGTACGGTGAGTTTGCTGTTAAAAGATATTTCAGGAAAAGAAGTGTTGCAATCGCAAGGTTCGTTTTCTCAGAAGTTAAATATTGCCCAATTGGAAAGAGGGATTTATTTTTTAGAAATATCAATCGCGAGCCAGCAGGTTGCCGTTCAAAAAGTATTGGTGCAATAGCCTATCCCATAGATTTTTGCTGATGATAAAAAAGTCCTTCCTAATCATAACCTTAATGGTGTGCCTCTTTTCGTGCAAAAAAGAAAGCGATACACCGGCAACAGTTAAATTTCCAATTTTCGATTCAATACCCCAATCATCAGGAACAACAAGCTATTTGCTTACGGCATATCCTTTTGATGTGCAATTTGACAGCACCAGCCGCTGGTTGTATTTTTTTGAAAAGGACGGGGATATGATCATTTACAATGTAGCAACCCATGCGGTTGAGAAAAAAATAAGCACCGCTTTAGCAATCGGGTATTGTAGTTTTGGAGAATACAACGGAGTGAAGGAATTATATGTGCCCGCTAAGGATGGTTATTTGTATATTTACGATGCGCTCACATTGGATTTGATTACGCGGATTAAAGTTGGTATTGAATCTTCGAGCGTGGTTTTTCATAACGATATTCTATATGTTGCAACAAATGCCTCGGGAGACTCACCGATTAAACTTTACCGCAGGTCAACCAAACAACTCATTTCTGCCAATGGCAGTTATGCCCCGGTTCGTTTAAGGAAAGTTCCTAATTCAGCTATTGATTTATTGGAAATGAGTACAGACCTCAGCCAAACCACACAGAACTATTATATTTTTGAGGATAATGGTGTGTTTGTATCTAAAACGTTGGGAAGTTTTCGGGGAGTGTATGATTTAGACGCTGGTGTTTTTGCTTTTTTTCCAGGCGGTGACAAGTATATCACTTCATCATCGGGAACAATCTTATCCAGGTATATGCGGTATGAAGCAAGTCTGACGAGCACTGAAAACAGACGGTTTACAGCATTTGCCTTTGACAATACCGGTACACAATTGTATGCCTGCACCCGAAACGCCCAAAT
>CALRRW020000054.1:0-7466 GCA_943370695.1 Comamonas sp. lk
GCAAAGCCGGTTTAGCGTTGAGTTGGAGCCTGATGTTTTTATGCTTACCGATGCCTCGGCCATCGAAATGGTGCTCAATAATTTGATGAGCAATGCTGTAAAATATTCCCCCCCTGACGGTAAAATTGACATTACGTTGCGCACCAGTCCTACCCATATTTTAATATCGGTAAGCGATGAAGGACTGGGCATTTTTCCCGAAGACAAAAAAAATATATTTACCCAGTTTTACCGTTCAGGAGATGAGCAAACCCGCAAAAGCAAAGGCACAGGGTTGGGCTTGTTCATCGTAAAAAACCTGCTTACGTTGCTCAATGGTGAAATAAAAGTTAAAAACAACCAAACCAAAGGCACTACATTCGAGTTTAGTTTTAAAAAGGATGAGTAGAATATTATTAGTTGAAGACGAAGAACATTTGCAGCACGCCCTCAAGCTAAACCTTGAGATGGAACAATATGTTGTTTTTGCAGTAAGCGATGGAAACAATGCTATCAAAGCTTTTAAGGAGCAAAAGTTTGACTTGGTAATATTGGATGTAATGCTCCCTGAAATGGATGGACTGATGGTATGCGAACACATCCGCTTACACGATGCAGACGTACCCGTTCTCTTTTTATCAGCCAAAAGCACTCCTGCCGATCGCATTAACGGTTTGCGCAAAGGAGCGGATGATTACCTCACCAAACCCTTTGATTTAGAAGAGTTGTTGTTGCGCGTTCGCAAACTCATTATCAAAAACGAAAAATTGGCCCAGTCGGAAACCGGAAAACAACTTTCGGAATATGTGTTTGGACCCAACAAAATTAACTTCGAAAGTTATGAGGCACAAGGAGTAAACGGTAAAGTAGAACTTACCAAAAAGGAAATTTTATTAATGAAGCTGCTTATTGAAAACAATAACCAGGTGGTGAGTCGCGAACATATTTTAAAAGTTGTATGGGATTACACCGTCATTCCAAACACCCGAACCATTGACAATTTTATCTTGGCCCTGCGCAAATATTTTGAAGAGGACCCAAAGAATCCCATATATATTCAGAGTGTAAGGGGTGTTGGATATAAATTTGTAGCATAATAATAAAAACAAAAAGAGCTCAGGCTTACTTCTCTTTTTTGGTTTTTGTCCGACCCGATTTTTTCAGCGCATCATTCAATATCCACTCAATCTGACCATTGGTGCTGCGAAACTCATCCCCAGCCCATGCTTCAATCTGCTCCATCATCTCTTTGCTGATGCGCAGCGCAAAAGGTTTTTTTTCTTTATCAGCCATTTATTGAATTGCTGTGATTGAATGTTTGAGTTTAATATTTTGCAGGTAACTTTCAAGTTTTTGTTGCTCTCCGGTTCCTATTAAAATACGCTTACCGTTTTTTAGTTCCAACTGCAAACCAATATTGCCTTTTATGTTATAGGCTTTCCCGTTTTTAAATGTCCACCGAATACCCCATCCTCCATATTCCCAAAGCGGTTGATATGTTCTAATATATGCCTTTTCAATATTGCTCCAATCAATCCTTTTTCCCTTTAATTGTATTGGCCAAAAACGATAGCTGACTCCGGCTTCATCTATTGAAACAACCAGTTTACACATAAAAACAAAACCCACAATGAGCACTACAATACCCAAAAAAATGAGTGAGTCAGATTGAATTTCTCCCTTATTTTGATAGTCGCTAAGCATAAAGGCAACTCCCTCAAATAGTGGTATAAACAAAATTGCTTTCAGCCACCACTGGTTAAAAGATTGCGATTCGTTAAATGGTTCCATTGATTTTTTAGTGGTTTAATGTTCCGGTATTAATAACTGGGCTGGCCGATTTATCGCTGCACAATACAACCATTAAGTTGCTTACCATCGCAGCCTTTTTATCATCATCTAACTCAACAATATGCTCTGACGAAAGTTTTTTTAGTGCCAAATCAACCATTCCCACAGCTCCCTCTACAATTTTGGTTCTTGCCGCCACAATGGCTGTGGCTTGCTGGCGTTGCAACATAGCTCCCGCAATTTCCTGTGCGTACGACAAATTGCTGATTCTTGCTTCCATCACATCAATTCCAGCAATAGATAAACGTTCACTTAGTTCTTTCATCAACTCTTCATGTACTTCATTGGCTCCGCTGCGCAACGAAATCTCTGTTTGTTCATCGTCAAAATTATCATACGGATACGTGCCGGCAAGTTTGCGAATAGCCGACTCACTTTGTATTTTGACAAAACTTTCGAAATGATCTACTTCAAAAGCCGCTTTAAATGTCTCTGCAACCTTCCACACCAATACAATTCCAATCATAATCGGGTTACCCAGTTTATCATTTACCTTAATCGGTTGGCTATCCAAATTGCGGGCGCGCAGCGAAATTTTGCGCTTGGTGAAAAACGGATTCACCCAAAAAAAACCGTTTTGTTTTACCGTGCCTTTGTATTTACCAAATAGCACCAAAACCGTTGATTCGTTAGGATTAACAATAATGAACCCAGCAAGCATCAAAAAACCCGCAGGGGCCGACACAACTGCCATCCACATGGTATGGTTATACACCCAAAGCGGAGTAGATAAAAGGAGTACCAGCGAAATCGTTAACATTGCATAACCCGATAAAGGGCTAAAAGTAGATTCTGTTTTCATTGTTTCTTGTGATATTAAAATGATATCACAAAGATATAACTATTCCTTTCAGATTTCCAAATAAAAAGCACAAAAGGCGGGCCCGTTAATTGTATCGGCTATATTCAATTGCGGCCAAAGTTATTATTGGAATTTGGCTGCCATAATTAATACATGACATCCTTAACACAATTAACAGATTTCATACTTCCATCAAATTGCCGTAATTTGCAACCCTAGTTATGACAGAACCCAAACGATACTTAGTTACTGCGGCTTTGCCTTATGCCAACGGCCCTGTTCATATTGGCCACCTTGCAGGTTGTTATTTGCCTGCCGATATTTATGTGCGCTACCTTAAAGCCCAGGGAAAAGATGTGGTGTTTATTTGCGGAAGCGATGAGCATGGTGTTCCTATTACCATAAAGGCAAAAAAAGAAGGCGTCACCCCTCAGCAAGTTGTAGATAAATATGATGGCATTATGAAAAATGCTTTCAAAGAATTCGGTATTGAGTTTAGTTATTATGGCCGTACATCTTCAATGACACACCGCCAAACGGCACAGGATTTTTTTAAAGTGCTTTACGATAAAGGTGTTTTTAAAGAAGAGATTACCAAACAATATTACGATGAAGAGGCTAAGCAGTTTTTAGCCGACAGATATATCACAGGTACATGCCCTCGCTGTGGAAACCCCGGTGCTTATGGCGATCAATGCGAAAAATGCGGAACCACATTAAGTCCTACAGACTTAATTAATCCAAAATCGGCCCTTAGTGGCGCAACGCCCGTTTTAAAAGAAACAAAAAACTGGTTTTTGCCCATGGGCGATATTCAGCAAAGCGCACCCTTTCAGGAATACATCAAACGTTTTGACGGTTGGAAATCAAACATTAAAGGACAGTGTCAAAGTTGGTTAACAGAAGGGTTGCATCCACGCGCCATGACCCGCGATTTAGATTGGGGCGTTCCTGTTCCCATTGATGGCGCAGATGGAAAAGTGCTGTATGTTTGGTTCGATGCGCCTATCGGATACATTTCAGCAACAAAAGAATATTTTGCTCAAGGAGGCTTGCCATCTTCGGCACCCAATGATTGGACCAAATACTGGCAAGACGAAGAAACTGCTTTAGTCCATTTTATTGGAAAAGATAATATCGTATTCCATGCTATTATTTTCCCAATGATGTTGATGACACACGGTGATTATATTTTACCAACCAATGTGCCTGCTAATGAATTTTTAAACCTCGAAGGTGATAAAATTTCGACCAGCAGAAACTGGGCCGTATGGTTACACGAGTACTTGATAGATTTTCCCGACAGACAAGACGAATTGAGATATGTACTTACATCAATTGCTCCCGAAACGAAGGATAGTGAGTTCACCTGGAAAGATTTTCAAACACGTGTAAACAGCGAATTGGTTGCTATTTTCGGAAATTTTGTAAACCGTGTACTGGTACTTAGCGAAAAATATTACGAGGGAAAAGTTCCCCGTGTGGTTACCGATTTAACCGATTCCAAGCTGCTCGCTGCCCGCCAGTTATGTTTCGACAATATTGGCCAAACGTTGCACAACATGCGCCAAAACCTGGACGATGTAAAACTCCGGGATGCACAGGCTGATTTCATCAATGCTGCTCGTGCGGGCAATAAATATTTAGCCGACACAGAACCGTGGAAGCTGATCAAAACAGATGAAGAAAGTGTAAAAGCAATTATGTACGATGCCTTGCAAATTTGTGCAAAGCTCGCCATCGCTGCCGAACCCTTTTTGCCTCATACAGCAACCCGTTTAAAAAATATGCTGGGCGCACCAACCTTAAAATGGAGCAGCTTGTTCAATGAAAATTTGTTGAAAGATGGACACCAATTAAACAAACCTGAAGTGCTTTACAAACAAGTGCAGGATGAAGAGGTAAAAATACAACTTGAGAGACTGGAGCGCATCAAAACAGAAAACATTGTGCCTACAGCTGGTGTAGAAAAAACTACAAAACCAGCCGAAAACATGGCTCCCGAAACAATAGAAAACCCTGCACACCATGCCGTAAAAGGAGATATTAGTTATGAGGATTTTGACAAAATAGACTTGCGTGTTGGTAAGGTTTTAGAAGCCGAAAGAGTTCCGAAAGCTGATAAATTATTAAAACTGACGGTTGATTTAGGCTTTGAAAAACGAACCATTTTAAGCGGTATTGCCGAGTATTATGCACCCGAAGAACTTGTTGGCAAACTCGTAACCGTTGTGGCTAATTTGGCACCCCGCAAAATAAGAGGGATAGAGAGCCAGGGAATGCTGTTAATGGCCGGAAACGATTTTGGAAAACTATACAGCGTAGGTTCTGAAAAGGATATTGAACCGGGAAGTGTAGTGAAATAAATAAAAGGTCGTTAAATCTTTGTATTTTTACGGCCGAATCTGGTTTCGTAGTTCAACGGATAGAATAGATGTTTCCTAAACATTAGATAGCAGTTCGATTCTGCTCGAGACCACAAAAAAAAGCCCGACATCTCTCAGATGTTGGGCTTTTTTACTGTTTATATAGCGATTTAAGACCAAACCACCGGAATAATGCCCAATGATAGTGAAGCGCAACTCCTTGGTTAAAGGCATAAAAAAAGCCCCCGAAACAATCGGGGGCTTTTTACATTCACAACAATTGAATTAGTGTGTTTTCACCAGTTTAATTGTTTGCGATTCAGGACCGTTTAATTTAAGGAAGTAAACGCCCGATTGCAAAGTGTTTAATTGTTCAATAACAAGATTATTAAGCCCTTCTGCTGCATTCATTTGTTTTGAATACACCGTGCGGCCTTGTATGTCGTTAATGGTAATTGTATACGAAGCTGCTTGGGTTGTTACAAAATCAATACTTACATTTTGTACAAATGGATTAGGGTAAACAGCTATACCAGACAATACATTTTTGGTATCCGTTACTTTTACCATGTTGGTATACTTCGCAGTTCCATCTCCGTCAACCTGACGTAAACGGTAGTACAACGTTGATACCTTAGCACTGGCAAACGCATTGTGATCTGTAAGTGTATAGTTTACTAAAACATTGCTGTTTCCTTTTCCTTTTACAAAACCAACTTTGGTAAAGGTTTGTCCATCAACCGAACGCTCAACATCGAATCCGCTATTGTTTAACTCAGAAGCAGTAGCCCAGTTTAACAATACATCACCTTTAACAGCATTTGCTTTAAAGTTGATTAATTGAACCGGTAGAGGATTTACAGTGGCATCTCCAGCTACAGCAAATTCTCCAAGAACCGCTACACCTGTTCTTGATAAAACAGGAAGTGAATTAGTACCCGTTGTTGTTACATGCGTTCCTGATAATGTCCAAGGCGAAGCGTTGTTTGCTCTTCTTACCATTACAAGGTCAGCAGCAGTATTTACATAGCTTATGCCACCGGCATTTAATGTAAGTGTATGCTGACCGTTCACAAACCCATTAGCTGAAGTAAATCTCCAGTAACCGAAAGGCGAAACCTTGTCAACAGTAATTGCTCCTTCTGTTAACGGCAATCCTGAAAGACCTCCGTCTGCAGTAACAAATCTTGCGGTAATAGTACCACCTGTTGGCGGAGCCGTAAAGGTAATATTGGCCATATTATCAGATGAACCTGTTGCCAATGGGAAATCATAAGAAGTAACGGTTGTGTTTACCCATCTTCTAATGCTTCCTGCAACTTTTCCGGTACCTAAGATCAATCCAACGTTTGATACGTCAGAACCAATAGACATCGTTACATTGCTTGCAATAATATTTCCGGCAGTTAGATCAAGTGTATCTGAAACCGATAAGGTTGTTGCACCCGAACTTGCCAAAGTTAAAGCCGTACCATTTTGCACTAATAAGCTTGCTACTCTTTGTGTCGATACATTATTTGCTTGTATAGAACCACCTCCGTTAAACACTAATACATCACTTAAGAATTGTGCGTTTCTGTTTGGAGTCCAATTGCTGGCATCACTAAAGTCTGCCGGCAAAGTTTGGTTCCATACATATGTTGTAGGTGCAGGTGCCGGTAAGATATTAATTGTGTAATCTTGCGACACACCCGAACCGCTTGCACGACAAGGATCTGTATTAGGATTACCGGTAACCCTTGACATTATACGCATTCTCAATTCTCCATTATCTGCAGAATTTGGTACGATAAAGGTAACAGTTGCTGGTATGCCTCCTCCTCCGGAAGCCAATGTAATTGGAATAATTTCTGTCACATCAAATGTGCCATTATTATCATAATCAATCCAAGCATTTATAACCGCATTATCGGTACATGTCACCGAAAGGTTAACAAGACTTCCTTTTGAAATAGTTGAATTAACCACACCGATTCCAAAGTTCGTATAGTTTGGCGGACCAACAGGATTTGGTGAATTGAAGTTCATCGTACCCATTGTTACGTTTGAAATATAAGGAGAACCTCCGGTGTTAGGCGTACAATAGTTCGCCCTAATTTGTCTGCTACCTGCAGGTGCTGTAACAATAGGTGTTTGAGTGATTGCATTCACCGTGATTGATCCACAATCTGCATCCACAACATTTCCTAATGTAGCATTTGGGTTAATTGAATACGTAAGCCAGAAATAGTTTGTATCCGGCATCAGGTCTTGTAATCCGTTCACCGCAAAGGCTAAAGAACCAGATAATGCTGGCAATGTAGCACCAAATTGATTTGCCATTGACATTGTCGGATTATTTCCCGTGTACCAAACCGAAATGTTTCTAATATCTGCTGTGTCTGTAGATCCTGTGGCACTAAAGCTAAGTTCCGTTAAAGGAACAGGAGCACCTGTAGACGACATAAATACCTGCACTTTCAACATTT
>CALRRW020000055.1:0-7397 GCA_943370695.1 Comamonas sp. lk
TACTGATGGATTGACTGTAAAAAAGGTGGTTGATATTGCTCCGGGTGATGATAATGGTTCGTATGCAAATAGTTTTGTTGTGATGGGCTGTAATTTATTCTTCAAGGCTTACACTTCGGATTTAGGGTATGAATTGTGGAATGTACCTAAAGGATTGGATACTGCATTTTTAGTGGCCGACTTGGTGAGTGGATCCAGCGATGCCGGTATCTCTCAATTGACTCCAATCAATGGTACATTGTATTTTGGAGCAAGGGACTCGTTCCATGGTCGAGAATTATGGAAATATGAGCCTACGACTGTAAGTGTAATTAATCAGGCAACCATCTGTTATGGCGATTCATTTGTGTTTGGTGGAGTTGTTCGCACCCAACCAGGTACCTACAAGCAACTCTTTTCAACCACGCAAGGTTGCGATAGCTTGGTGGCTTTGAACCTGACTGTTCGTCCACAGTACATCACCAACTTTGACTACACACTTTGTTTTGGAACGAGCCTTGTTATCGGCAATCGTGTTATTGATAGTGCAGGTGTTTACCAGGCAGTTGTTAAAACGGCCCAGGGTTGCGACAGTACACTTGTTCTTACTGTAACAGTAGGTCCACAAATAAATAAAGTAACATCAACATTTGCAACCCTTACAGCAGTGGCTACAGGCGCAATGTACCAGTGGGTTACTTGCCCTGATTTTATACCGGCAAGTGGTGTAGCCAATACACAAACCTATTCACCAACCGCTAACGGAAGTTATGCCGTTATTGTGCTCAAAGATGGATGTGTTGATACTTCGGAATGTGTGTCTGTTTCAACCGTTGGTTTGGCTGAATCAATCAGGCCTTCCATGAATGTATCAGTATACCCTAACCCCAACAACGGTGCGTTTTATGTAAAAACCAATATGGCGGGAACTTTCAGGCTTATTAACCAGTTGGGTCAAATCGTGAAAGAATTCACATTGGATGCAAGTAACCAATATGCTGTTGAAATAGCGCAGGTGGAGCATGGAATTTACTTTGTGGTAGGGACAAGCGGAGACACAAACTATTCGCAAAAAGTTGTGGTCACCCGATAAACAAATTATCTTCTTTACAGAAAGAGCCGCTCATCATGTGCGGCTCTTTTTTTATTAGCAGTTTATTCGATGATTAATTTTTGAATCCACTTTTCTTCTCCTGTGGTTACTTCAATAAAGTAAATACCTACCTTCAGAAACTGAACATCAAAAGTTTGTTCACCTTGAGTTATGGGTTGTTCCAATTGTTTTTTACCAAGCATATCAAACAATATTAACTTGGCATTGATATTTAAAGAGGAGTTAACTTTAACTGTAAATTGATTGCTTGCAGGGTTTGGATAAATTGAAACCGCATTGTTGAGTGTTGTCTCTTTAATACTTGTGGTATTGCCAACAGCTATCTGCAATGTATCACTTGTAAAACAACTGTTGGTGCTTTTGTGGCAAATGAGTTTGTAGTTGCCATCACTTGTTCCCCAAATAATTTGAATTGTACTTGAGTCATTATTCCCGGATGTTATTGTTCCTCCAATTATATTCCAGTGATAGTTCGCATGGGGTGTGCGAGAAACTGAATAAAACTCGGATGCAGAAAGGGCCACTTTGCTTTTTCCAACAATACCATTGGTGTTTACATCATACACAGTTATCGTTATGTGAGGATTACCGGCTGCAGTGTTGGGAAACACAGCAAGGTCGCAACTGTTTTGTCCCCCGATAGGTGCATCAGAACCTGTTGCCACAATAGAGTATTGGCCCTCTGTTGCGAACGTATATTCAACTGTGTCTTTACGTTTGGTCACAATAAGCGGTGAGGTGTCTTCACCAAAGTTAAAATAGGTGGTTCTTGTTGGCGTATCACTTGGCAGTGTTGTCCCGTTTGGTGTAATGAACTTGCCAAACATATCAGCCTGGTTCGCCAGTTTTACTGTATATGGTGCACAACCAACAGCATCTGATAATAACTTAAATGCTGGGCGCGGACCATTGATAAAAATGCGTGCATGTGCGGTATCTGTACAACCTAAATTGCTTTCGGATACAAGCTTTATATTGAACAAACCGTTAGCTGTATAAGGATGGTTAAAATACCCTGCTGTATTTGTAAGCTGCCACTCTGTGCTATCGCCTCTGTCGCCAAACCACCAGTAATTTGTTTTGATAAAATCGTTTGTATTTGAAATGTCGGATACTTTCGATGAATCGATAAACAGAACGTCCTCACCACACATAATAGTCGTTTTGGGTTCATATGGCCAGAAGGTATTTAGCGGAAATCCTATTTTAGCAATCGGGACACTTACCGTAATCTCCTTGAAACAGGTATCCCAACCACCAACGCTATCGCGGGTAATCATCGAAATAACATACTTTCCTGATTCCTCATAATTGTGTTCGGCACTTAAACCTTTAAAAATGGGACTACCATCACCAAAATTCCAAAACATTTTTTCATAGTAAATGGTGTCTTGTTTATTTGTAATTGGATTCAGATAAGTGTATTTAATATTAGCTGTTTGATTTTTGTTGACCCTCCAAAAATCTAAGGTGTCAAAACTTAACTGGGTGTAAGGATAATCATTATACATTCCGTTTGTACAGCTATAATTTGGGTTAAAAGGTAATTCAGTAATACTGTTATCGCACCTGAAATAACGGGCATAACCTTTCACCTTAATTTTTTCACCGACACATAATACCGATGAAGTATTATTGATAGATTCAATAGAGTCGATAATGCCGATTGTAATTAGATCGCTGCTGTATTGTAAACATCCATTGGTGTTGACAATAAGGTGAACTACCTTGTTAATAGTGGGTAATGTTGGGTCATCTGATATTTCATATGATGATTTTACTAAAGAGTGTGTAATGGGCAATAGTAATAATGCAGAGTCATTTACGAGATAGGTACGACTATTACCGGCACAATTGTTATTTGAAATGGAGTCTATCCGGAACCGTGAGCCTGGATACCCGTTGGGAAATTCAATTGAATCAATTAAGACAATATTGTTATTATCGATTGAATAATGATAACGAACCCTTCTGGAACCATTTATAAAATATCCATCAGTATAGTTTTGGGAAAGGTTAACATCTTTGGCATATAAAAATGAATCCACAGTGAGCATCCCATCGCCCCATTGCCATAAATCATATTTTACATTGGACTGGTGGGGCGTTTTCGGATAAACCGTTATGCTCTCGTTTTTTGAATACAATGAGGAATTGTATTGTTGATTTTTGTTAATTGTAAAACGTGAATCCAGATTTTGAATCTGGATTATATTATGATACCAAACGGTATCGCTGTATACCTCTGCTTGTGTGCAAAATGGTGGGTTTGCGCAACCGCTTCCGATAATGACTCCTATCGTTACAAATCCATTTGCAGTATCGGCCGGTGGAGGTCTGTTTGCAGGTGCGTTCAAGCCATAATGGTAATATAGTTTATTCCCGGTCCCATCTTGCCACATACTAAGAGGAGTATTAAAGTTTGGCTGAGAAAAGAATGGAGGGAAAGATAAACCACCTGGAGTTGAGCCTCCCTGGTATCCCACAAAACCATCAATAGCACATGGTGTTCCATCTTTACGGTCGGCAAGCGAGTCGAAGTTTATTAAAACAATGGTGTTTTTGCTGTTAGGAAATTCGAATGCAACTCCGTTGGGCATTGACCCCGAGCATTGTTTTCCATTTATGTTTAATTCACGAGCGTCTGATTTTCCATGCGAAATGGTTATTTCATTTTGTGATGTGCAATGTGTACTGAATGAATCGGATACTGTTAACCGGGCGGTAAAAGGACGAACAACATAATGATGGAAACCATATTCATAAAATGTTTGTGTACTATTTGGTAATACATCGTATCCATTTCTGTAGATGGTTGTATCGTATCGAGAGAGGTAATAGTTTATATTATTGTTTGGTGTAATAATTATTTGAGGAGGAATAGGCTCGACCGTTCCCGCTTTGAGTAAGAATGGGTCATACGTTTTACGGTAGGTATTGCCATATGTTAGAATCGGTGTATTGGGCTGAATATTTGGAATCCCCCAAAATGCAGGAAATTGTTTCCCATTTTGATACCATTGAAACACCGTATCCCAGTTTGTGTATTTGTGCCTTGGCAATGAATCCAACGACCAACGACAGTTCATTTTTCCACTAAAGGTGGTTCCATTAACTATGTAAAAGTGGTTGCTATTATAGTATTGTTCCTGCGCTGTTGTAAAAGGTAAGATGGAGCCAGTTTTGGGGACAGAGTATGCCGTACATTTAGGTGCAAAATCATCATCAAAATTCCATAGATGTTGTAGCTTGGTGGTTATGCCATTTGCTTCGGTAGCATTCACAAAGTCAATGGTGTCGGCACCGGTTACCTGATATTTTTGGTTTGGTTGAATCGTTATACCAATTGATGCGTTTTCAATTTTGGCCTGCGGGCCAACAATTGATATGGTATCATAAAATATGCAGTTAGGTAAACTCGCACTAATATCAAATTTAACAATATACTGTCCACCACCACCCTGAAAGGTGTGCGATAGGTTTCTAGAGTTACTGTTAAAATTAAAATACATACTCATAGGGTCATTAAAAGTCCATAAAAAGGAGGAGAAAGCATTTAGGGTTTGTGCAAATAATGCATCTTCGTCTTCTAAACGGAAATAAACCGAATTGTCTTTGGTGCAAAAAGTCTGCTGGTTCAATTGATCGAATTGAGATTTCGAAGAGGTAATATTCCTACTAATTACAATATTGGTAGGGCGCATTCCCTGTTTTGCATAGTTTTGGGATTGCACAGCCGTACATCCGTTTGAATCAGTTATGCTTAATGTTGGTGTAAATGGTCCTGCAATTGTAAATGTATGTGTAATACTGTCGATATGTTTGGTTTGCTCATTGGTGAATGGACTTGTTGCACTATAGCTTTGTCCATCACCAAAATCCCAACTGTAACTTTTAATCGCTGTGCTGTAATTGTTTGAAAAGGTGTAAGTGGAGCCAAAACAATTGGGTTGTCCTTCCCAGTCGATAATAGGGTTTATTTTATTGCCAATCGTCACCACATGTGATGTTTCGGCAGCACAACCAATGCTGTCAATTACCTGCAACAGGATATTAAATGTTCCGGAATTGTTATATTGATGGCAGGCATTGGCATAAGTAGAGTCGGTCATTGTGTTGTCGCCCCATACCCAAAGGGCTTTTGCAAGCGGTAAGCTTGTTTGAATGGAAGTATTGCTTACACAAACTGCACTATCGTTTGAGCAAAATGTACTCCCGTTTGCAAATGTAAAATGGGCAATTGGCCTGCTGGCAACCCTAAAAGTAATCGTATTGGTGTTTAACACAGTTCCATTACTTAAAGCAATTTTTGCCACGGCATTATAGGTTCCTGGTGCAAATGAAACCCGGTATTCGTTTTCCGTGGTTGTCACCGTATCCGGGCCAACATAATATGTGTAACTTTCAATATTGGTTGAGGGTGGTAATGCAAAACGGGGGATGCTAAAATGGTTTTGACTTCCTGTACAAACTGTGGTACTGTTGACCTTAATTTGTTGTGCGGTACTTTTCAATACAATACTATTCAGAAGAAACAGTATGGCTAAGGAGTAAATTTTGCTCATAGGATTATTATAATAATTGCGGAAAGATATTCTTTTAAAAGGATTGGAAAAGCAACATTCATAAATTTAAAAAGAAGGTGTATAATTGACCTTTAAATTTGACGAGATGGAAAACCAAAACAACAATCAAATAAACATAGAACTTAGCGAAGAAATGGCTGAGGGTATTTACAGTAACTTAGCGATTATCACGCATTCAAACTCTGAATTTGTGGTTGATTTTATCCGCATTATGCCGGGTGTTCCCAAAGCAAAGGTAAAATCAAGAATTATCCTTACGCCCGAGCATGCAAAACGTTTGTTTATGGCTATGGGTGATAATATTACCAAATACGAAGAACTCAACGGAACCATTACATTTAACGAAACGCCTCCCATTCCCATGAACTTTGGTGGGCCAACTGGGCAAGCGTAAGGCATTTTTTTGTTTGCAGTTTGCCGTTTGGTGTTGAACCCGGATTGTTTCACTGATAAAATTTAGTTTTTGATTTTTTTCGAATCGGCCGAAGGGTAAAAGCCTTAAATGTAACAGGAGTAACGCTTACGGCAGGTTGTTGCCGTAACGGTATTTTCTGGGATTTGGAGATGTGAACAAAATTTTGTGGAACCGAATACGTTCGAATTTATATATTTGCCCAAATCTAACCAACCTTGAATAAGTTAATCGCTAAATTCCCCGCCACTTTAGTTCTTGAAGATGGCACTGTTTTTAAAGGTATTTCCATTGGTAAAATAGGTACCACTACCGGAGAAATTTGTTTTAATACCGGAATGACCGGCTACCAGGAAGTTTTTACAGACCCTTCATATTACGGACAATTATTGATTCAAACCAATGTACATATTGGAAACTACGGTATTCATGCCGATGAAATAGAATCGGATACCATCAAAATTGCCGGACTCATATGCAAAGAGTTTAACGTTCCGTATTCACGCAAGCAATCGGATAGCACCGTGCAGGATTATTTTGCACTCAATAATATCATCGGAATTTGTGGAATTGATACCCGCGAATTGGTGTTGCATGTTCGTAACAAAGGTGCCATGAACGCGATCATTTCTTCTGAAGAAAAAACAGTGGAGCAATTGCTTGCCGAACTCAAAGCCGTTCCACCTATGGAAGGCCTTGAACTTTCTTCACAGGTTTCAACCCCAACCACTTATTTTCTGGGTGATGAAGCTACAGCCACCAAACGTGTTGCTGTGTTAGACCTTGGTGTTAAGAAAAACATTTTGCGCAATCTTGTTCAAAGGGATTGTTATTTAGCCGTGTTTAATGGTAAAACTTCGTTCGAAGAAATGATGAAGTTTAAGCCGGATGGTTTTATGATTTCAAATGGACCCGGCGATCCGTCAACAATGGATTATGCTGTAAATACAGTTAAAGATATTTTGGATAAAGATGTTCCGTTGTTTGGTATTTGTTTGGGTCACCAAATGCTGGCCGAAGCTAACGGAGTGAAAACATTTAAAATGCACAATGGTCACCGCGGGTTAAACCATCCGGTAAAAAACTTACGCACCGGGGTATGTGAAATTACTTCGCAAAACCATGGCTTTGCCGTGAAAGCTGAGGATGTTGAAAACAATCCAAATATCGAAATAACGCATATAAACCTAAACGATAATACCATCGAAGGTATTCGATTGAAAAATAAGAGAGCATTTTCGGTGCAATACCACCCCGAAGCAGCCCCAGGGCCGCATGATGCAAACTACTTATTTGACGATTTTAT
>CALRRW020000056.1:0-7331 GCA_943370695.1 Comamonas sp. lk
ACCACACATTCGGCATAAAAAAACATGGTATATGGATAATCGCCTCTTGAAGAGTATCCGTTGCCCGGTAAATCAATGGCGATGCACCGATTGGTTTTGCTGAGTTCAGCTATCTGGTGTTTCCACACGGGAGCATAATTGGCCAATCCATGTAAAAACAGGATGGTGTGGTCTCCTTTTCCTTCGTCCATGTAAGCAATGTGAATATCAGGATGAATGTTACATTGATGGTGCGGGAACGGGTACTTTATGAGCATTTTGACGGTCAGTTAAAAAAAAAACAGACGTCCATGAAAGCATGAACGTCTGTACAAGTATAGGTAAAAATCTTCGGATTATGATTTGCTGGCAACCCATTGGGCCACTTTTGGTGCCAATTCTTTTTGTGATTTTGCGCCCACAAATACACCAATATGTCCACCGGGGAATGCATACTCCTCTTTATCCTTCGTGCCTACTGCTTTCATAATCGGAGCGGTAGATGAATTCGGGATGATATTATCCTCTGTTGCAAAAATATTCAAGAAGGGAACAGTCATGTTTTTTAAATCCACTTTGCGTCCGCCCAATTCAAATTCGCCTTTAATCAATTTGTTTCCTTGCCACAAATCTTTAATGTATTTGCGGAACATTTCACCTGCCTGATCGGGCATATCTGCTTTCCATTTTTCCATTCTCAAAAAGTTGATGAGTTTGGCTTCATCCTGCATCAACTCCAATGCGTTGATGTATTTTGAATATGGAGCACTTGGTTTCAGCATGCTGAATCCGCTGTCAATCATATCAGCAGGAATCAATCCGCCACAACCATCCACCATCGCATCAATATCCAAATCTTTGGTCCAGCGGTACAACATGCACTCTTTACCCGAAAAATCGAATGGTGCTACGTATACCGTTAGTGATTGTAATTTTTCAGGAAACAATGAAGCGTAAATGGTACTGAATGTTCCACCCTGGCAAATACCCATTTTATGAATTTTTTTGCTGCCGGTAGATTTGCGCACAAAATCAACTGCATCGTTCATAAAACCGAGGATATAATCTTCCATGGTTAAATAACGGTGTTGTTTTTTAGGGTAACCCCAATCCATGATGTACACATCCAATCCTTCGTCCAATAGTTTTTTCATCAAACTTCTATCGGGTTGCAAATCCAATACATCGTGGCGGTTCATGATGGCGAATGAAACCAATACAGGAATCTTCACCTTAGCCGGGGTATCACGTTTGTAGTGGTATAATTTTACCAAATCATTTTGCCAAACGAGTTCCTTTGGGGTCATCCCCACTTCCACTTCGTTCACCTTTTGCAATAACTCATATCCCTTTACCAGTTTCTGACTGGTTTTCGACATCTCGTCCATCAATCCTGTTGCGTTCATATTCATCATAAGCGTTTAGTTGTTTTGTTACGTCCTTCGAATTAAGAACATTTTACCAATAAAAAAAGCCACAGGTTTCACAGACAAAATAATCAGTGAAATCTGTGGCTTATAATTCGATCAAAAAGAAATTAAGCTTTAGTTGCTTTTTTAGCAGCAGGCTTAGCTGTTTCTTCAGCTACTACATCTGTATCCAATTGTTTTTCCAACATGTTGATACGTTTTTTCATTTCGTAAATGGTTTTGTAAGTCTCGTCCATTTCTGAGCGGGTAATTACCGGCATTTTTTCCATTGCCTTTTCCATTTGTCCGTTGATGTGTTGTTTCATTTTGTTACCAAAAGTACCCAACTCAGCTTGCATTTTTGAATACTCGTCAGTTGAAAACAAAGCTACAAAATGTTTGTCGCTAATGGCCAACCAGTTTGTGTAAAGGGTGGTGAAATCTTTCATTTCGCCACCGTTGCGTACTTCAGCATAGGTAGTTTCAGCCAATTCTTCCATTGCTTTCATACCTGTTTGGTACATGATGTATTGCATCTCTGTACTTTTCATTTGGTAGTGAGCAAACTCGTTAGCCAATTCTTTCATGGCATTCATTTGTTGCGTATTGCTGTTATTACCCATCAATTTCATCATCGGTGCAAATGCGTTGTTCATTTGGCTGTTCATGTTGTTATACATGTCCATTGATTGCGTAAACATATTACCGTTGTTAGGCATCATGTTGGTCATGTTGGCTTTCATGGTATCAAACATGTTTTTGTTTGAATCCATCATGTTGTTCATGTTGGTTTTGAAAGTATCCATACCCGGCATAGCCATCATGTTTTTAGTGATGTCTTCCATGTTGAACATTTTGTCCATCATATCTTTGAACATGGGTGCGTTAAACATGTTTTTGAACGTATCCATATTGAATGATTTATCGTTCATAGCTTTAAACATAGGGCTCCACAATTGGAACATGTTCAAATACATTTCTGAATTGTTGAACATACCGCTCATCATGTTTTTTGAATCCATGTTGTTAAAGTTTTTCATCATTTCGCTTTGTGTATTGTTTAAGCTGGTCATCCAGTTTTGGTAAGTAGACATCGCGTTGTTCATGTTGGTTGTAAAACCATCCATGTTAAACATATTGTTCATGTTGTTCATCATTGGCATTTGTGCTGTGAAGTTTTTAGCCATTTCCATCTGGCTGTTCAACCAGTTGTTGTAAAATTCAGTTGGGTTTGTCATTTTGTTTTCTCCGTTGTTGAAAAAAGACATTTGTGAATCATACCATTTTTTGAAGAAATCAGAGTTCATGTTTTCAGTAAACATTTTTTGCATGTTTTCTGATGCTGAAGTCATTTTTTCTACGGCTTCTTTTTGAGCTGTAGTGAATGTTTCGAATAGATTTTTAGTTTCCATGTTGTTGTATATTATTGTTTTAGTTTTTGCTTGAGATCATTTTCGGGTGCAAAGTTAGGGTGCTTTGAAAACAAACCATGAAGTGAAGGTTAAATTTGCGGCATTACAAAAGCCTCAGTCTCAACCGAAGCCACTATCTAGTGTTTTCGGGCATGTATGATATTTGTCAAAGCCATTTAAGGGCCAAAAACATCCCCAAAAACGGGTCAAAACGGTGCTTAAAAATGCTTTATAGCGAATAACCATTCACCATAAGCCCCCAAAAAGTACTTCTTGCATATATTTTGGATATTCTTATTTTGCAACCAGTATATTTTTAACCTAAAAACAACAGCAAACAACATGGCAGCACCCAAAGTAGGAGACGTATTTACTCACGACATCACGTACACCCAGGAACAAGTTAACCTATACGCCCAAATTAGTGGCGACACCAATCCCCTGCATGTAGACGCAGCAGCAGGCAAAGCCAGCATGTTTGGCCGCAATATTATTCACGGGCATTTTAGTGCCAGCGTGTTTACCAAAATATTCGGGGTATTGTATTATGCCGATGGGCATATTTACATGAAACAAAACAATACCTTCCTCAAACCCATGTTTGTGGACACGCCCTACCAGGCTGTTATCACGGTAAAAGAAGTGTTCCCGGAGAAAAACCGCGTATTGTATGAAACCAAAGTGGTGGATGTGGCTACCGGAACGGATACCATTGTAGGGGAAGCCCTCTTGATGAACAAGAAACAATATGTGTGGTAAGGCGGTAACTTTATTTACGGTAAAAAGCCAAACTTCGTTAATGGAGTTTGGCTTTTTGGTTTAATGGCTTTATGGTCCCGAAGTTTCGGGATGCGGAATATGGATCTTTTACTTTTCTAAAAAATTGAGAATATCAATCTCTAAGCTAGCCTTGGTATAGGGGTAAAAGACATCTAACCCACCTGAATGAATTTCCATAATCTGATTGTTTTTTAAAAAATAAATCATGGGAACACCTTCAAGGCCCAACTTACTCCAGGATGTCAAATCTTCACAATACAAGGATGTAAGGTGAATATCTTTCTTTTTCAAAACCGTTTGTGCATACCCAATGCTATCTCTTTCAATGGGCAAATTAAGCGACAGAAACTTCACATGAGGGTTCGATTCAAACTTCTTTTTCAATACTTCTAACTTCTTCATTTCCTTAAAACAAATCCCACAAGTAGTTGCCCAACAATCAACAACATACAGTTTATCGTCATTTGGAAACGTAAACCCATTACCAAGGCTGTCTTTCATGTTTATATCGGGGAATGAAAGCTGCTTATCGGCTACATATTGAGTTGAATAATAGTGAAACCATTCGCAGGTTGCTAGGTAGGCCAATAAAGGCAATACCACCAACAATGAAATGTAAATACGCTTAAGATGATTTTTTCCGAATTTTTCCGTCAACAAAAGCAATAGCATCGCAATGTATGAGGTAACTACCAGGACAAGATTATCATACAGCTGATTTTTCAACACCACAAATGTGTTAAGAGCCAGAATGGGCAATTGTATGATTAGAAGACTTTTAAAATTCAAGTCTCTTCGAATCAGGTAACTTGTAAGGATGATAATAATCAGGCAGGTTGAGGCATGATACAACCTCCCGACTATTCCTGATACCATAAATAGACCTGTAAAGATGACAAGCCATAATATTGTTTTCTTTAGACTCATATATTAGAAAAGTCTGATAGACGAAATTACACTGTTTATCTTAAAATTTTATACGACTGTTTTATTTGCCATTAGTTGGACTTGATGTAGTAGTTCCTGTGTCTTCAATACATTTCCCATCACATTTAAAATTCCATAAAAAACCACATCCATCACTAGCACCATTAGGAGGTACACATGCAGCCTTATTACAACCGCTTACTAAGTTAAAAACACATGAAACTACAGACCCCTTATTGCATTCACAATCATTATTACCCCCAGCACCCATAGGTGCATCAATATTATTAAAGTCATTCGGTACCGCAACAATATTGTAAATTTGAACCTTGGTAAAAACTGATAATGCAGCGTTACTCCAATTCTCAAAATCCAACCTCACATTATCAGCATCAGGAGCATTCAATTCAAAAGAAAAATTGTCGATTTTTACTTTCAATTCTTGAAGTAAACTAAGCTGACTGGAATTCCAAGAACCTAATTCGATCACTTGATTGATTTTGTCTTGCCAAACAATTTTCTTTTGTTGACTCGTATAACTCCTGTACAAATCTCTCATTTGATCCATATTAGGCTTATCAAGAATACTTTGCCTTAATGGATGAATGGCATTTACTGAAAAAAACATAAGAATAGAACTTGAAAATAACAAAAGGTACTTTTTCATAAATAGGGATATTAAATTTTTTACTGACTTTAATAAAGGCTTCAGTAATTACTCCTGCTTTATCGATATTTTAATAAAGCGTTCCAAAGATTAAAACATCATTAATTAACAACAATGTATAAATCCTGAAAAATGGTACGGAACCATTTTTCAGGATTTGTTGATTTGGATAAAGTGTAAATCTGCTTTAAGTTTGGTCATGCCTCGAAAAATAATATCCCTAGGAATAGCAGATGATATGCTGTGTGACCAAACTTTGATTGAACACCATATTAAAGTCATCAAAAATACTCGAATTCTCTTTCACGCTTTTAATGGAAAAGAGTTACTCTTTAAACTCAATCTGCATTCGCCCGATATCGTTATCATAGATTTGCATATGCCAATTATGAGTGGTTGGGAAACATTATATACACTTAATGAAAGTCCATTCAAGGGTAAAATTTTATGTACAACCTCAGGACCCGAACCTAATTTAATTCCAAGACTCAAAGAACTAGGTGTGCATGGGCTTGCCAGGAAAACATCAAATCAAATAGTGAAGGCCATTGTGGAAATATCAAATGGGAGAACGTATTATGAAGACTTTAGCAAAAAGGTTGAATTTCCTATTAAACAGTCACATGAAGAAAAGACTATTGATGGCAGAGAGATTACGATAATTAACAAGCTGGCAGAAGGTAAAACGTCAAAAGAAATTTCATCGGAAATGACGGGTCTTTCTGCTAATACAATCGACACTTACATTAACGATTTGATTCATCGATTTGAACTAAAAAACAGGGTTCAACTCATTGCATATGCAAGTTCATATGGCTTGATTCATACCTTTGAAAATTATAAGTACTTGCCGAAACCGAAACCAAAAGAAACATTTGGTTCAACGAAAACAATCATAGACAAACAAGATTTGTTCTGATAGCACTAATACAGTTTGTATAGGGACTTTGTGCTTAATAATATAGTTTCCTACCCCAGTGTGCCCAGCTCCCTTATTTCCACGCTGGTGTTTTCACCCTTGAGTATGGGGCATTTTTCGGCTAATGCCGTTGCATCGTTTAAGTCTTTGGCGGTAACAATGAGGTAACCGGCTACTGAATTGTTTTCGGATACATGCGGGCCTTCGGTTACTGATTGGTTTGGTTTTAATACCCTGCCTGCTTTGGAAAAATGATTGCCGCCTTCGCTCAATTGTCCTTTGCTGTCAATGTATTGAACCCATTCCATCCATTGTTGCATGTAGGTAACCATTTGCTCCTGCGAAGGTTGCTTTTCCGGGGTGGTGATGTCCATGCGGAACAACAAAGCATATTCTTTCATCCTATTCGTTAATTGGTTATGGTTACTTGCCGGCCACATATTTTAAGGCGGCTGCAGCATATTTTTTCCACTTGTGGTTGTAGGCATAAGGAACCTGCACCCATTCTTTCATGGGTCTATTTTTACGGGAGGGATCAAACGCCTGCGAACCATCTAAGCTTAATGCTTCGGTGTGCGTATCGCCTGTTAATTTAAACACCATTTCGTTTTCAAACAAACTGATGAATGCTTTTCCGCCTACTTTAAAACAGGGCTTGCCAAACAACTGGCTTTGTTCCGCACCTTTGAGTTGCAGTCCTATTTCAGTGTACAGGGCTTCTTCTTTGTTCATACCTTTTAGTCATGTTTCCACCTGCCCAAACGTTTCATGCCGCGGGTGAATAACCAGGATGCAAAACGGGAATGCCCGCCTTCTATCATTTTCTCTTTACAATAATCCTGGAATGCCAGTACATCATTTCCTTTGTACAAAAATTCACCGTTCTGGTAACAGAAAGAACAGTACAAGTCACTTTTGCTTCCGTCTGCGTTGGTGCCTCCGCCTTTTTCATCCCGCTTCAACGGCATTCCGCAGGATTGGCAAGTTTTGTTTTGGGTTGTCATAGTGTTGTGATTAATTTTTCGAGGGCATCTTTCACATCCGGAAAATGTGTGCATACCCTCGGGTCCATAATATTTCCGCCAAATCCGGCATCTTCGGCAGATGCAGTTGCTTTCACTTTGATTAACTGCTTTTTGAGTTCTGTGGGCTTAAACTCAGCGAGTGTCCAAATGCAAATAACTTGCAGGAAATGCACCTTTGTTGTATCACTGATAATGTTTACCAATTCCTTTTTA
>CALRRW020000057.1:0-7327 GCA_943370695.1 Comamonas sp. lk
CTAAACCGGCTTTGCATGTTGCGGGGAGTTACAAAACGATTAATGGTTTGTTGCAGTGTTTCGGTAAGGTTGATTTCGAATACCTGCAATTCATATTTGCTGTTATCGAGTTGAGCAGCCAGCAAAACATTTTCGACCAAGTCTTTTAACCGTGAAACATCTCCCAATGAATTTTGAACGATGGTGGCGGCCTGTTCTTTGTCGAGCGTCCGTTTTTGAAGCGTCTCTAAATACAGTTTAATAGAGGCCAGGGGTGTTTTAAGTTCGTGGGTGATGGAGAGTAAAAAATTACTTTGTTGTCGTTTGAGTTTAAGCCTGTTATTGAGGTTACGGTATATCCATATGATACCCCAGAAAAGCAATCCCATCATCACTAATCCTTCTAATCCATACATCATTACGGTACGATTATGGCGTTTTGCCAACAGAAAATAAGATTCTTCAGAAGGCCGAATCAGAAAATTATTTAAGGGGTCACCATCATCGGAAAAGACAATTTCGAGCGGTTCAAAATTTACATGAAGGTATTGTTTTGCTTTTAGAGTGTCATCTACAATTTCTTCGTAGATGGCCCCATTAAGGTCAAGGGAAGCCTTGTAGCAAAGAAGCTCCAGGTTCTCTTTTTCGCAGGCATACAGTTTTTTGCTGGCCCGAATGTGAGCATAGGTCCACCAGCCAAATGCGGCAACGATATAAACGGTTACCAAACCGAAAACAATTCGGGTTTTATTTTCTTTCAAAACAAGTATCGATTAATGCACAAGTATACAAAAACAGCAATCGATTATAAATCCCAAACTGTTTTGCTGCTGCGAATGTATTTTTTGAGGTTAATCCAAAAGGCCATAATCAGGTAAATGATAATAGGAGAGCCCATGGTAATAAATGAAGTATAAATAAAATACAACCGAATGCGCGAAGTGGATATGCCAAATTTTTCGCCTAAATAGGTGCATACACCGTATACACGTTTTTCAACAAAGTATTTGATTGATTCCATAATATTCGAAGTTAAGGAAGAATCTGGTACGAGCAAATTTTTTGTAATTGAGGAAGGGGCCGTTAGTCATTTAATACCTTAACCTGCCACCCGCTTTCCATGTAATACTTGATGTTTTCGGGTAATATTAAATTATTAATCCATAAAAAACCTAGTCCGGCTCCGAATGTGATAAGTGAGGCATTGAAAGAAGTGAAACCCTGAATTTTTGCCTGATTAAAAACCACAAAAGTTCCTACTAAACCTGCTGCAGTAAGTGTTAATCTCACAAACTGCCTTCCCAGGGTCATTCGTCTGAAACCGACAATATCATTAATGCGAATCACCTTGTACGTTAAACGGGTGGATTTGCCGGGTTTTGGAGCCAGCCTCGGCATTGTTTCGGCAAGGTTAATACCGAGTACGATTGTTGAATCTGTAATATCAGTTACTGTTTCTTTTGCAAACTCCAGTTGCCCCAAATATCCTTTATATAAGATGGATGCGCGGTGGCCCACTTTGACTTGTATGGTTTTATTGGCCTGAGTGTTAAAAAACAACAGGCTTTTTTGAGCAGAACTTAGTTCCACCATAAACAATAATCCTAAACAGATAAAAAAACTACGCATGTAATAATGATTGATGACCAATACTGCACTTTAAACAATTGAGTGTGTTGCAATATTCATTTTTTAATTGAATATATGCCTGACTATCGGCTGCATTTTTACAGGGGAAACCTAATTGGGCGAACAAACTGGTAATGGTATTTTTTTCCGAAGGCAAACTTTCATACCAATTGAGTGCTTTGTCGCACAGCTGGTCTTCGTGTTGCAGTTTTCCATATACAAATACGAAAGGCAAAACACTGTTAATAAGCAACAAATCGATAGCGTCATTGCCGAGCGCAATTTTTTGTTTTCGGTATTCAGTTTCTACACGATACAATTGGATTAAGGAAGAGACGTTTTCGCATTCCAGTACTTTGCTTAACAGGTGGGATGACTGATAAATAAAGGCTGCAAACTGTACCAGCCGAACAGAAGGAAAGTTTGCGGGCCGCGTACGTGCAAACTTCCAGATGCTCTTATCGAGTTGCGGGAGTTTGTATTTGTTTTGCAAATGGAAAAAGGAGTCTTGCAAATGTTGGTATGGTTCGCCCATTCTTTCCAATAATCCGGATACACCCAATACCAAAGCTAATATATCATCCAAACTGTTTTTGTGCTTTGCGATGACGGTTAATGGCAATATGGAGGCAAGTTGTTCAAATGGAAGGGCATTGGTTTTCATTCCAAAATAGCGGGCGGTAACAATGTAAAAAGTTTGTTCCCAATGGTGATGTGTTTTTACCAATACATCTTTGATATAATCGCATTTTTGCTCCAGGCGCTCTACTAATAAACGCTGCAGCCAATGTTGCAGGTGAAAAGGATCGGGAAGGTGTATGATTTTTTCGCAGGCAATATGCCGGTTTTTGGATTGTTTAAGGGATTCGTAACGTTGTAATAAGGAGGTTGGAATTAAACTCCTGAGTTCTAAAGTAGGAATTGCTTCACCGGAGTTGTTGTACACTTTTTTATCATCAATGTACACCACATGCAATATTACATTATTGTATGCTGCGTCTTTTTGGTGTGCATGTTTATCCCATTCGGAAGCAGCAATATGTATTTCGATATTGCCGGCCCAAAGGGTATTTCCGATGTATATTTTTGCATTAAAGAAATCGGGACCGGCATTGGTATTGTAAAACCCTTGGTGAACAACAGAAATGGTTTCACCGCTAGTTGTGCGGAGTGGCTTGTGAAACAACAGTTTACTTTGCCAGATAAAGTGCAGGAGCTCTTCTTTCATAGGGGTAATGATTAAAGGGGTTGAAAAAAAATATTAAAGAACTATTTTATACTACGTTGTATTGAGCAAGCAAGGATTTCATTTCATCGGCCATTTGTTTGGCCTCTAATGCAGCCGCTTCCGCAAAATTTGATTCTGAGCTAGCATAAATAATACTACGGGAGGCATTGATGAGTAAGCCGCAATCAGCATTCATTCCATATTTGGCAACATCGCTTAAGTTACCGCCTTGCGCACCTACACCGGGTACCAGTAAAAAATGGTTGGGAATAAGCTCGCGGATATTTTTAAACTCTTCGGCTTTGGTTGCTCCCACTACAAACATGAGGTTGTTTTCGGTGGCAAAGGTGGTGGTGTGTTTGATAACACGCTCATACAGTTTCTCAGCGCCAATGGTTTGTTGTTCGTAATCGGCACTTCCGGGGTTGGATGTAAGTGCTAGTACAATTCCCCATTTATGTTCATATTTAAAAAAGGGTTCAATGGAATCGCGGCCCATATAAGGGGCAAGTGTTACTGAATCGAAATCAAGGGTTTCAAAAAAAGCACGGGCATACATATCACTTGTATTGCCAATATCGCCTCGTTTGGCATCAGCTATCGAAAACTGATTGGCTGGAATGTAGGCAAGAGTTTCTTCCATTGTTTCCCATCCTTTGGCGCCCTGCGATTCGTAAAATGCAGTATTGATTTTATACGAAACGCAGTAGTCTTTTGTTGCATCAATAATTGCTTTGTTAAAAGCTAATACCGGATTTTTTTAGGTGCGTAAAAAAGAAGGAATTTTGTGAATATCCGTATCCAATCCTACACATAAAAAGGTACCTTTTTGTTTTATTTGGTTAACGAGGTCTGTTCTTCTCACAATTAAAAAAGTAAATTAAGCTCAATGATAAATTGGTGAATATCCTTACCGGTATTGGGAGGATTAAGTGTGGGCGATAATCCGTTGTTTAAGTCAATTAATCCGTATTTGGCTATCAGCTGAAACCCAACGAAAGGAGTTTGAAACTGTGTTCCCAGTACCGCCAGTATATCATTTTTATGGAACCGGGGGGATGTTGATTCTGGAACACTGGAGCCTGTGAGAAAAAGAGACGAGTTGAGCAGCCTTGAGTACTGCAGTCCGCACAGGATGTTTTTGGTGTTTTTTTCATCAAAGCCATACAATAATAAAACAGGCAGGTCAATCCAGTATGCGTATATTTTTTCGTATTCTAAATCATCATTATCAAACAAAGCGCCTCTGAAAGATACCGTTAGTTCGGGTTGAACACTGAGGTGTTTTTTGAAGCGGTACCGCAAGTATGCACCGCCATTCAATGAATAAGAAGGTTTAGGATTCTGGAGTTCATTCCCTAGCAGCATGCTTGCCCCGGCTCCAAGTTTAACTCCGGCTTTAAATTGTTCATTCATAGCAGGAACAACCAATTTGGGTTCTTCATCCAAAGAGTCAGTGTTTTGTGTTTCAGTTTGGGCAAATGTACTCCCCGAAAGGAGTAACAATAAGCAACAGAATAAGGAGTATTTCATGCCTTACAAAACTATATTTTTTTAATTAAAGTATATCTAACAGATTTTGGAGTCTTTTATACATACAAAAGCCACCCGAAAGCAACTTAAGTATGTAGTCAATCAAAAAAAATGGGCTTCGCTCAGCGTGGCAATGGTTTTTTAGGCGCGATGGTACAATCCGGCATCTATTAAGTCTTTACGGGCGCCTTCATTATCGCCTGTTAAACGTTTACACTCTGAGCGTAATTTGAGGGCATTTACAAATTTGGGTTCAAACGAAAGAGCTTTGTTAAGGTCGTTAATGGCTACAAGCGTTTTTTGCAAGCGCATTAAGATTCGTGCTCTTTTGTAGTATAAAACGGCATCAAAGGGGTTGCACACAATAGCTCTGTTGATGCAAGCGTAGGCAGTTTGGGTATCGCCCAATTTGCTATAAATATTGTAAGCCATCTCATACCATTCGGCTTTTAAGGAATAGGTACCTCTTAACGTTTCGTCAATAAAATGTTTGGCCATAGTATAATCCCCCAGCATCCAGTATGCCTGTGCCATGGCGGCATATGCTTCGGGTTTTTCATTGGCCAATACTAGTATTTCACTAAAATCATCCAATGCCAAATTCACCAAACCTGCGTGCATTTTGCAAATTCCTCTTTGCAACATGGCATCAATATGATTGGGGTTTAGTAATAAAATAATATCAAAGTTTTTTTGCGCAGCCGCATATCGCTTGCGGTCCATGAGTTGCATTCCTTTGGTAAAAATTTGGCTTTCGTTGCGGGCTGCGGGTTGTCCCCAGGTTTCGGGAGTGTTTACTGCTGTTTTCATTGTTTTTTGAATTAGTTGATGATTCAAAATTTCAATGGCAGCCCGCAGCGTATCTGCGGAGCAAAAAAAAACAACTACAGTGCTGAAAAAGAGGGCATTAATTTTTATATCGATAAAAATTAGGACTAAAAAAGCAAATAGTTGTGCTCGATCAACCTTTATTTAACAGGAGTTTTGCAAAACGTTTGGCTGTACTTTTGAAACCTTCTTCCAAAACGTCGGATTTTGATTTGCCAAATTTAAGCTGCATGGCCAAATAATGGAGCAGCCTGTTGAGCCGTACTTTTTTTTCCATCTCTTCGAAAAACAAGTATTTATACTTTATTTTTTGGCTTATGCCGTATAAAAACATTTCGTTGGGGTAATTATTGAAAGAAGCATCCTGTTTTATGCTTGAGGGTAAAACAATAGCATTTGCATCAGCAAAACCATAAAAGAGCTTCAGTCCGGCATGCCAGGCATCTGTTGAAAAATCCTGATACACTTTGTTTAGCAAATCGTTTTTATAATCATTGAAAACAATGTCGTTTGTAATCAGATGCGACAATTTTTCCTGCCAGGCCTTTCGCGATTCGGGATACAACAAAGGATGGTCGAATAACATGAGTACTGCGGGGGGCGCATACATAAAGTGCACAGGTTTTTGGCTCAGCAGTACTTGTAATTGAGCAGTAAAAGAAGATATTGGAATTGTTTCAATATACAAATCTGTAATGTGTTCTATTTCTTTGAGGTCATCGGGGAATAACGTTCCTAAAAAAAAAATTTGAGGATGGCTGTATCTTATAGCCAGTTCTTGCTGGTGCCCAACTCCTACAATTAGCAATACCGTATCGGGATTGTTATTTAATACAGGCGTCACCGACTCAAAATAATTATAATCAAGGAAAGGCTGAAATTTATTAACGGTTGATGTTGTGAGCAACACACGTTTATAGTTTTGGGGTATACGGTATTTTGTAAACACATCCTTTTTGTCAATGGAAAGAGGTGCATCACTGTCAACAGGAATTGGTATGACAAATTGTGGGATTGAAAGTTGTCGTCTTACCTTATCAAGTTCAATATTCGATTTTCTAAAATGAATAATACCATCAATAACGGATGCTCCGAGCCAAAAACAGTGATCGGCATGATTCAGGAAAAATACGGGCTTAGGCTTTTGTTTCGAAAAAGCCAATAAGGGAACAACATCATCCGGGTGGACATGTAAAACAATCATATCATATTCGAAGGAGGCTGATAATAACTGTTCGGCAACCTCGAGATAGGGTTTTTGTTCTGAATTGGCCCAAACGATTTGCTCTTTATGAAAACCGTGTTGCTCAAATATTTTGTGGGGAATATTAGCCAAAGACTGGCGGGTTAAGAAGAGATGATGTGTTGATGTTTTATCCCGTTGAATCCATTTTAATAATAACGGGGTATGACCCCCGATTTCATAAAGTTCGGACGCTACATGCAAAATTTTTCTTTGTTTGCCCGACCTTTCATAGGCAGGTTTTACGATGTTAGGCATCTTCTTCCTTCCGATGGAAAGAATTATTTCCTCTAATGCGTAGGTGGTATAATAGGTTGTAAAACTTACCCAAGCATACGTTGAAAGCTGAACGGCAATTTGCAATGCGGCATCAATATTTCCGGTTGCAATTAAATTTTGAGCACTTTTTACCTCTTCGTCAAATAGCTTTTTTGAAACCGAATTGATCGTCTTTATTTTTTCAATTTCTGCGGTTACCATATCCATATCGAAAAGGGTTAATTTATGAGTCGCTATAATACTTATTAAATGTCATAATTGATAAACATATTGCCTGTTTGCATGAAGTTTTACAATGCTCAATTATTCATGGTTTTCTATTATTTTGCACCATGCCTAAAAACAAACAAGCATATATCCGGTATCGTATAATAGATGCCTGTATCCGGAACCGTCAGAAACCATTTCCGACTAAATCAGAGTTAATCAAGGCTTGTGAAGTAATCGCATCAATCTCAACACGCACGATTGAGCAGGATATCTACGATATGCAAAATGATGAGGAGCTGGGATATTTTGCGCCTGTTAAATACAATAAACGTGAAAAGGGATATTATTATGAAGATCCTAATTACTCTATAAGCAATATCCCTCTTAAAGAAAACGAC
>CALRRW020000058.1:0-7302 GCA_943370695.1 Comamonas sp. lk
CTTTTGGTAAGCTATATCTCATATAATAAAAAAATACTAAAAGGGATAGAAGTAAAAGCAAAAGAAGTAACAACCTGTAATATAACACTTGAAGAAGCTACTAAAGATTTAGCGGAAGTAGTGATTCAGGCCGAAGTAAAAAAGGAATCGGCCAACGCATTATTGATTCAACAAAAAAATTCAGTTTCGGTTTCGAGTGGAGTATCTGCCGATTTAATCAAAAAAACACCGGACAGAACAACGGCTGATGTGGTAAAGCGGATTAGTGGTGCATCTGTTCAGGATGGGAAGTTTGCCATTGTTCGCGGATTAACAGACAGGTACAATTCAGCGTTTATCAATGGAGCCCCGATGCCAAGTACAGAGAGTGACCGCAAGGCATTTTCACTTGATTTGATTCCTGCTGCCGTTATTGATAATATGATGATTCAAAAAACAGCCACACCGGATATGCCTGGTGATTTTGCAGGAGGTTTTATTAGTATCAACACAAAAGACATTCCTGAAGAAAACAGCTTTTTTGTAGGATTAAGCGGACAATACCATTCGCTAACCACCTTTAAAGAAGGTATTCAGGGCCCTAAAAGCAATACAGACTGGTTGGCCTATGATGGCGGAACGCGCACCATTCCTTCTGGAATTATGAGCACTGAAGAATCTACTCATAACAATTCATTTGCCAATAATATCGATAACACTAAAAAGTTCAACAACAATTATGGCTTTAATACCGAAAATGCATTTCGTCCTAATATCAGTTTTCAGATAGGAGGTTCTAAACGTTTTATGGTGGGTGAAAAAAATCAATTGGGAATTATTGGAACGGCTTATTATAACAATAGCTTTAAAGCTACACCTTTAACAACGGCCTCTCCACGTCAGATAGGGGTAGATCAAACAGAGGCAAATCCTAATGATAGCGATGGATTGTACTACAAGATCAACAACTTCAGACAAACAGTATCAATAGGCGGTATTTTTAATATTTCTTACAAACTGGGAAAAAACAATAAGTTCACATTTAAGAATTTGTATACCCGTAATGCCGAAGATCAAACCATCAGCAGAACCGGTTATGGAACAGATCCGAACAACCCTGAGCTCGCTCAAAAATATGATGACTATATTTTTGCATACCAATCAAGCAGCATGTATTCAACACAGTTTTCTGGTGACCATTTAATTCCTTCAGCCAAAATTAAAGTTAAATACACAGGTAGTTTTAACAATATTCACAGGGAATTGCCCGATTTCAGAAGGTTGATGTACCAAAGCAACAAAAACAATGCGATTGATGCCAATACAGGTTTGGCAATTGATACGGCTTACAGAAAACCAATTGCTTCGATATTACCCAATGCAAGAACATTTACTCCGTTAAACTCAGGTCGTTTTTCATCAGTATTGGATGAAAAAAGTTACCATGCAGGATATGATGTAACCATTCCTTTTAAACTGTTCAAAAAATCTGAGGTAAAGGTGGGAGGTTTCCACCAAATAAGAACACGCTCATTTGCCGCCCGCACATTTATGTACAGCATTGATGATAATAACAAGGACGAAGGCAGATTAGACAGTCTTCAAACATTGGGTTCAGGTCAGATTTTTGATAACTCAAACATCGATTCTGCTACTTATTTTCAAAAAGAGACCACACAAGGTTCTGATCAGTATGATGCAAGTTCGAAATTACATGCTGCATATGTAATGTTGGATAATAAAGTGACCACCCGTTTAAGATTAATATGGGGTGTACGTATAGAAGGCTACAATCAAAAGATAAGCTCTCAGGCAGAGGGAGCACAGAAAAAAGTGGATACCACGGTTGTTGATTTATTACCTTCGATAAACTTAGTGTATGAATTAACAGCAAAAACAAATTTGCGTGCAAGTTTTGCCAAAACAGTTTCCCGTCCTGAGTTCCGTGAATTTGCGCAATTGGCCTTTTATGAAGTAAATGCCAATGCTATTATCAGAGGAAATCCAGATTTGGTAAGATCAGAAATTTACAATTACGATTTAAAATTTGAATGGTACCCAACTGCAGGACAAACATTCTCGGTTAATCCATTTTACAAATATTTTGTAAACCCAATTGAAAATACGGTAGAGCCGCTTCAGGGAGGACTAAGAGGGTTTAGTTACCAAAACGCACCTTCAGCCCAAAGCGTAGGGGTAGAGTTTGAAGCTCGTTTTAACATCGGAGCCTTAATGAAAGCAGAACAAAAATCAATCTGGAACAGAATCGGATTGTTTTCAAACCTAGCATTAATCAAATCAAATGTGGACCTTGGCAATGCAGTTGCCGGGCAACAGGGTGATGTTGTAAACAAGCGCCCAATGCAAGGACAATCCCCTTATGTATTTAATGCCGGATTAAACTACAGCAATACCGAGAAAGGTTTTGATGTGAGCATTAATGCCAACAGAGTGGGAAGAAGAATTGCTTACGTAGCTAACCAAAACCGTTTTATCATTTGGGAAAATCCACGCACGGTCCTGGATATGAGTATATCAAAAACATTCAAGAAAAAACTTCAGGTGAAACTGATTGCGGGTGATTTGTTGGCACAAGACCTGGTTTTCTACCAAGATTTAAACAAAAATGGCAAATATGAAAAAGGCCATGATGTTGGTTTTAATGTATGGAAAAATGGTTTTACAACAACGTTAAGTGTTGGTTATACCTTTTAAGAAATATGAATTTTAAAAAAAGTCCCGGCTCATCACCGGGACTTTTTTTATGCTATTAAACCTGGTACATAACATTGGCGTAATAATCTGTTAATGTAACGTTCATTATTAAGCAACATTTTGGTGAACACGCGCAGCTAAAATTGCATACAAATACAATAACAAAAACGTTATGAAAATGAAGAATACTATTTTAGTATCGGCACTGGCACTAAGCCTAAGTGCATCAGCCCAGTTTTTCGATACTGTTCCTTACAGAGGAGCATTCGGAGTAACGGGTACAACAAAATCTGCAACAACAGGTTATAATCCAGACCCCACCAATACAGGCGCTAATTGGGCAACTGGTTGGACCAACTGGACACCCAATGCAACAGCTTACCCGGGTGATGCGGGTTGGGTTCCAACTGCTCAGCATCCTGCCGCAAGTGCAAACAAAATTGTATTGTCAGGTGATTTATCATCTAACACAACTTTAACAAAAGGTAACTGGTACGAATTATCAGGAACCGTTCACGTGTTAAATGGGGCAACATTAACCATTGAACCAGGAACCGTTATTCGTGGTAATACCTCTAATATTGGTGTACTTATCGTAGCCAAAGGTGGAAAAATAAACGCTATCGGAACAAAAGAACAACCGATTGTATTCACTTCAGGTAAAGCTGCCGGAAGCCGCGTTCGCGGTGACTTGGGCGGATTGTTATTAATTGGTTATGCGCATACCAATACACCGGGTGGTGCCCGTCAGTATGAGGCTTTGCCTTCTGATCCGTTGGCAAACTATGGTGGTGGAGCAAACTACAACGATGCTGATAATTCAGGAACATTACGTTATGTGCGTGTGGAATACGGAGGATACAATTTCTTACCCGATCAGGAAATTAATGGTATCACTTTCGCAGGTGTAGGTAACGGAACACATGCCGATTATTTACAAGTAAGTTTTGCAAATGATGATTCATACGAATGGTTTGGAGGTAACTCAAACCACAAATACCTGATTGCATTTGCAGGTACAGATGATGAGTTTGATATGGATGAAGGTTTTAATGGTAAATGTCAGTATTTATTAGGTGTACGCAATCCTGCTATTTACGAAACATCACCAACCGGAACATCAAACGGATTGGAGCATGATAACAATACAGGTTTAGGTACAGCAGGACAAATTAATCCTAACTTTACGTCTCCTTCTCCTTGGACGGCTCCGGTTATTTCAAACATGACCCTGGTAGGTCCTTTAAAACCGGGCGCTGCAAATTCAACATTATCGAGCACTGCTCAAACCCGTTTTGGCCGTGGATTAGAATTCAGAACCAATACATCAACTTCGGTATTTAACTCCATCATTTGGGGATACAGCGAGTTGATTCGTTTGGGAAATCCTGCCGGTAATTTTTCTCCGTCAACACAAACACGTTTAGCTAATGATGAAACAACATTACGCAATGATGTTTTCATTAATAATGTAACAAGATTTAACAGTCAAAATCCTCCGACAACCAATAATGGAAATCCGTTTTCGTTTTCGGTTACCGATATGAGAAATATTTTAGTAAACGGCCCTTCAGTTGGTTTTACTGGTCCTACAGCAAATGATACAGCCCGTACTACATTAACTGCCGGAGCAGAATTTGTAAACCCGGTATATGCAGGTAATTCAAACGGTTCATTAAACCAGTTGGACTTCTCAAATGTTGATTACACATTGGCAGTTGGAAGTCCTTTCAACGGAACATCTTCGTTCAGCCATCCTAAAATATTAACCGTTCCTTCTCCATCAGTTGCTGTTGAACCAAGTGTGTTAACAGTATTTAACAAACTGGTTGATCAGGAAGCTCCGCTGAAATGGGTTTTGGTAAAAGCAGGTCACTTGGTTGGTAATATCAATATTGCAGCTCCGGCAAACTTTGCTGTTTCTTTTAGCAGAACAACCGGATTTGGTGCCAGCATTTCTAAAAATGGTCCAAGTGCAAACGATACGGTGTTTATCAAGTATACCAGAAATACTCCGGGAAGTGCAACAGGATTTATCAATATCAGTTCAACTGTTTCAACTGATTTTTCTCCTATCAATATCTCGGTAACAGGAAATACAACTTCACCTGCTTCACCTTTCCTTTCAGTTAGTGCAGCTTCATTGTCGTTCGCAAGTGTGTTGGCTACTCCATCTGTTGAAAAAGAGTTTGTGTTAACAGGAAAGTTTTTAACCGGTACACTTACCGTTGTTGCCTCTGCAGGTTTTGAAGTATCTTCAACTTCGGGTTCTGGATTTGCTTCTACAGTTGTTATTCCTACATTAAACGGTGCTGCAACTGCAACCATCTATACACGCTACACTCCGGCTACAACCGGTACGGTAAATGGTACAGTTAAAATTGGAGCCGGTACGATGGATTCAACAACTATTTTAGTTTCAGGTTCAACTCCGGTTGCAGCATTAACCATTTCTCCATCAAGCTACCCGCAATGGCAGGTTGTGAATGGCGATTCTTCGTTAGCATATCCTTTCACAGTAAGCGGTGTAAACTTAACCGATTCAGTAAAAATTGTTGCTCCGGCTAATTTCCAGATAAGCACTGATTCAGCGTTTACCACACCGGCTACTACATTATACTTAAACACAACAGAAGTTGCAACGTTAACAGCTACTAAATTATTTGTAAGATACAAACCAAGTGCAGCTGCAGCTCACACTGGCAATATTGCCATTACAAGTGCAGGAGCAACAACTGCAAACATCGCTGTATCAGGTTTGGGCGTTGCTAATGCTACTACCCGCAGAATTGTTTTGCAGGCTGCAACCAATTCACTTTCATTCACAACCACTTTTGGAACGCCAAGTGCTGCTCAAAAAATCAATGTAGGTGGATTTAATTTAACTGATACAATGGGATTAGCATTTTCAATTGCAGGTTTCGAATTGTCGTTAAACAATACATCATGGACTCCAACTTTAAGATTGGATACCTTAACTGGAAAAACGGTTCCTGCAACAGATGTTTGGGTTCGTTACAATCCTTCAACAGCCGGTGCATCGGGTGCACAACAACTAATTATTAACAGTCCTTCAGCTACTACAATTAACTTAACTGTAAGTGGACAATCAACTCCTAGTATGGTTGTTACTCCTGCAGTATTGCCAACCTTTGCAACAGTTGCCGGAAAACCATCATTGAGTATTCCTGTTTCAGTTTCAGGTTCACGTTTAATTGCAGGTATCACTTTAACTGCATCAACTGATTTCCAGGTTTCATTGGATTCAACAACCGGATTTACTTCATCAGTAACAGTTGCTAAAACAGGAACTACTATTGCTGCTACTAAAGTATACGTGAGATATTATCCAAGTGTGTCAGGTAATGCTCCATTAAACAGTGTATTAACCATTTCAACACAATCGGCACCAAGTTCTATTGTTACCTTAACGGGATTTGCAGTAGAAGCACCAACACCTGTTATCAACCTTTCAACTGCTGCTTTAAGTCCATTTGCAACCAATATTGCCGGCCCAACTGCTGCTCAATCATTTATGGTAAATGCATTAAACTTAACAGATTCATTGGAAGTAACTGTTGGTTCGGATTTTGAACTTTCTCCTGATTCAATTACCTACAAAAAATCATGGAAAATTGCTGCTGATGCAAACGGAATGATCCTCGACCTTAAATTATTCTGTCGTTTGAACAGAAGCACTTCAGGAGTATCAAATGATACCATTGTGGTTTCAACAACAGGAGCATTCACAGGCAAAATTGCTGTAACAGGAAAAAATAATACAGGTGTTGATGAATTCAAAAATATCAGCTCGTTTACAATGTATCCAAATCCTGCACAAAACAATGTAACACTTGATTTTTCAATTGCACAAACTGCAGAGGTAAACATCAACATCATTGATATTACAGGTCGTATTGTAAAAGAAGTATCCAAAGAAAACTTTGCTTCTGGAGCAAATTCAGTAACAGTAGATGTGGCTGATTTGATGAACGGATTTTACTTTGTTAATATTCAATCATTGCAAGGAAGTAAAACATCAAGATTATTGATTTCAAAATAATTATTATTGAACTTTTCACAAAGCGTCTTGTAGCAATACAAGGCGCTTTTTTTATGCAAGAACCCCAGGAAATTTCGAATTAAGTCCCCTTGAGGATGTTAGTTTAAAGCATTTCTCTACAAACTATGGACTATTAACTATGGACTAAACAACATCGTGGCATTCCATCATCAGCAAATCACCGTCTGTATAAGATATTCTAACAATACCATCTTCGGCAGCTTCATTGCTGCTGCTGGTACGGTAGCCAAGTTGCAAGCTTTCGTTGTTGAGGTTGTATACCAGTCCGGTTGTGGTGATTCCCGAAACGTTTCCCACCGGCATGAGGGATAGGGGAGTTCCCTTTGCATACCATTTTTCAAATTTTTTGGGCAACTGGTAAATGCGGGAATAATCATCCACCACCACAATATTGATTTGTGACCTGTACCTCACAATATCGGTAATATTACTCAGGTTATGATCGGCCCTGCGACCGGTGGCCCATATAAGATTGACAGCTTCAAACTTTTTGGCAATAAGGAACTCAATTCCTTTTTGTAAAT
>CALRRW020000059.1:0-7273 GCA_943370695.1 Comamonas sp. lk
AGCATTTGCCAATACACTCGAAAAATTGGGTAGCTCTATTCAGTTTAGCGCTGGAAAAGAAGCCATTACCATGTATGTAAATGCTCCAAAGAAAAACTTGGATGCTACCTTAAAATTGGTTGAAGAGAAATTATTGCACCCTAAATTTATTGCTGAAGATTTCAGACTTATCCAAAAGCAAACTGCCGAAGGAATTAATGGTGAAAAAGTAAACGCAGGCGATCAGGCTAATAAAGCTTATGCCCGTTTGCTTTACGGAAAATCAATCTTGGCGGAACCTGTAAATGGAACCATCAAAACCGTTAAAACAATGAGCGTAAAAGATGTTCAAGGATTTTATGACAGATTCTTCTCACCTACAGTTAGTAACTTAGTTATTGTTGGTGATGTTACCGAAGCCGAGATTATGCCGAAAATAGACTTCTTGAAAAAATGGGCTAAAAAAGAGGTTGTACTTCCACCGGTTATTGCAGCTGCTGTTCCTATTGAAAAAACACAGATTTATATCGTTGATAAATACAAAGCAGCTCAGTCGGAATTACGCATCGGATACAGAGCATTGCCATATGACTATAATGGTAAATATTTCAAATCAACGGTGATGAATTTCCCATTGGGTGGAAACTTTAACAGCCGTTTAAATTTGAATTTACGTGAAGAAAAAGGGTTCACCTACGGTATTCGCGGAGGATTTTACGGCACAAAAGAATACGGATCATTTACAGTTTCTGCAGGTGTAAAAACAAACACAACAGATAGTTCATTAAAAGAAATATTTTATGAATTGAATAAATACCGCGAATCAGGTATTACACCGGAAGAACTGGCCTATACCAAAAAAGCATTGACACAAGGGGATGCATTGCGTTACGAAACCAGCTTTGATAAAGCAAGTTTCCTTGGCGAGATTGCTAAGTATGATTTGCCTGCCGATTATATTTCACAACAAGGAAAAGTTTTGGAAAGCATTACCAAAGCTGAAATTGATGCATTGGCAAAAGAAATGCTAACAACAGATAAGATGGTGATTGTAGTTGTAGGTGACAAAGAAAAAATCATGAAATCACTTGAGAAATTGGAAATTAATTATCAATCAGGTTATAAATCTCCAACAAACGGATTAAAAATCGTTGATTTTAAATTAGACTAATTAGTCAATCTTAAAGAGTTGAAAAAGCTGCAACCATTTTGGTTGCAGCTTTTTTTATGGCCAAAATGAAAGCATTGATAAGGTGGTTATTTATTTAGTATGTTTGTATGTCAATCAGTAAGTTTAACCATGAGGAAATTGTTTTTGAGTATTGTTTGCGTTGTATTCGGAACTGTTGCTAATGTATATGCACAGCAAACGCCTACCATGTATCCTTCTGTTTTAGTCGAATTGTTTTCTTCCGAAGGTTGTTCCAGCTGCCCCCAGGCTGATGCTTTTTTACAGGAATTAATTGCAATTGCCGACTCCACCCAATCACCCGTTTATTGTTTGGATTACCATGTGGATATTTGGAATAAGTCAGGATGGGTCGACCGCTTTTCGGATACGTCATTCTCAAGGCGCCAACGTGAGTATATGGTTAAAACCAATCAAATGGCCATGTTTACACCCATGATGTTTGTAAACGGCCAGGGAGCGCTTCCCGGCTCGGCCAAAAAGGAAATCGGGAAACTCATTAATAAAGAAATGGGCGCAGCCCCCAAAACATCCCTGATGACCAAAGCCGGGTATGTTTCACAAGCAAAAAAATTAATTGTTCAGTATGAAATAGAAGGAGTAACAGATAGTTGCAATCTTCATTTTGTATTGGCCTACAGAGCAATTGAAAGTGTTGTAACTGCCGGGGAAAATATGGGTAAAACATTGGTGCACCACCAAACAGCAAAAGTATGGAAAGAGGTGGCAATTGACCCAAGCAAAAAGGGAAAAGTTGAAATTGATTTACCGTTGGATATACCATTGTCCAATTTAATGTTGATGAGTTTTGTTCAACATCAATCAACCTGGCGCATTTATGCAACAGACCAGTTGGTATTTCACTAAAGCCTATTCACCACTTTTTACAATAGCACTTAAACGGCTAAGCATTGAAGTTGCACTTGCCTGTTGTTGTTGCCATTTTTGTTTTTCCGGTTCTGTCAGTTTTTTGTTTTTGAGAGCCTGAGTTGCTGCCGATTGCTGGTCTTCATAAAACTTCTGCATACGCCCGACACATTTTTCAACATTCGAAGAGTAGTGGAAAGTTTGATTCGATTGGGTATACCATATTTTCAATTGTGGCAATGCTTTAAGCTGTATTTTCGTATCCTGTCTTGTTAAATAGTTGGCATACTCTGTAAAGAAAGTATAACTGTAATAACTTGGATGATTAAGTTGTGCTTCAAAATAGGATACATAATCACCTTCAGCATAATTGCCTATAACATTGGCAATACTCATTTGAAGTTTTTTATTCGGATTGCTAAGGTAAGGCTGGCAAACGCTCAATGCCTTTTGGCTGTTAATTTCGGCAAGTGAAATAAGCCCGGTTCCCACCACGCTATACGCAGAGTCGTTTATGGCACTTACAAACAGCGATTCATATTTAGGCGCATTCCAGTCGCTTAATAGTTCGAGCGCATCAGCTCTCATTGATGCTTTGGGGTCGTGTGTAGCAATGGTTATCAAGGATTGTTCATACTGAGTTCTTTTATCCTCAGGAATCGCAGTTAACAACTGCAATCCAAGTTCACGCATTCCGAAAAAAGTGTCGAGCAAGGCTTTCTCAATTCCTTTGTTCAGTAGGGGTGATACGGTAGTGATACCATTTGCAACGAGCGCATTTGCCGCCTGTTCTTTATCCAGATAATGCGGTGAATGGTAAAACTGAAACACAAATTCTTCCGGAGTTTTGTTTTCTGTGATTTTGGCCAATAATATTCTATCCGCATCAAAAGTTGTTAGTTCAATTTTGGCCTTGTTATCAATCACCATTTCCCATTGGGCTTTATCTACCCACACCTTATGTCGGATGGCTTTGCCCGCTTCATTGTATACATCAATGGCTACCGGGAGTTTGTATACACCAACCCTTGCAGTATCCTGAACCTGATGAATGCTTATTTTAACAGCAGTTGCCGTTTCATTATACGTATATTGAATATCCAGTATCGGATGGCCACTGTTCAAATACCACTGGTTAAAAAACCAATTTAAATCTTCGCCTGTCACTTCCTCGAACGCAAGTCGTAAATCATGCACTTCCGCAGTTTTAAACTGATGTTTGGTTAAGTAGAGTTTAAGTGATGCAAAAAAGGCGTCATCACCAACATAGTTGCGAAGCATGTGCAATACCCGGCTTCCTTTTTGGTAACTTACTACATCAAATACGTCTTCTCTCGATTGGTAATGGTAACGAATCAGATCTTTTTTGGCCGCAGATTTTTGCCCGAGATATGCACCTAGATTATCGTCAAAATCGTAATCAGCATACATCTTTCCATAAGCATATTCGTTCCACAAGTACTCGCCATAAGTGGCAAAAGATTCATTCAGTGAAATATTTGACCACGATTCGCAGGTTACCAAATCGCCAAACCAATGGTGGAATAATTCATGTGCAATGATGTCTTCCCAGTTATTGTCCAGGTGTTCCCGGTTGTCATGCTGCACCAATTCAAAGTGTACAACGGCCGAAGTGTTTTCCATTGCCCCGCTCACAAAATCGCGCACCACTATTTGCGAAAACTTCTCCCATGGGTAAGCAACACCCAGTCGTTTCGAAAAGCATTCCATCATGTCAGGTGTTTTGCCAAAAATCAAATTGGCATAAGGAGCATAATTTTTTTCGAGGTAATAATTTACTTCCACCGAATCCCTCCACATATCTTTTGTTTCAGTAAACTCGCCAACCGCAATCATCGTTAGATAGGGGGCGTGTGGCAATGTTTGCGACCAGTAATCTGTGCGTGTACCATTCGTGTTTTCCTTGCTGTATACAAGTATTCCGTTTGATAATGTAATGTCGGATTGATCAACCGTAAGGTAAATTTCCTGTGTCATTTTTTCATTTGGAACATCAATGGTAGGGAACCAGCCACTATTCGATTGTGTTTCCCCCTGACTCCAGATTTGCCTTGGCTTGGTCGAATCACTTTTGGTAGGATTGATAAAGTACAACCCTTTGGCATCAGTAATAGCCTCGCTTCCCAATGCTCCAATTTCATTAGGTCGTGCCGTATAATCAATGTAAACAGAAAAAGTATCGTTCCGGGTATAAGTCCTGTTGAGTTTAATGGTTATGATGTTTTCATCATAACTATATTTAAGGCTTGTCGAGTCTTTGGTATCCAGCACAATGTTATGAATGATAAACTTTTTTGCGTCAAGCTTTAACTCCTGTTGTGGGTAAAAATAGGGTTTAAAGGTAAGTTTGGCCTTGCCCAAAACGTGTTGTTTAGTGTAATCAAAACTTATCCAAAGTGTTGTATGCAACAAGTCCATTGTACGCTTTTCGCTTTCCTGATAGGGAAATGCTGTTTTATTGGCCGATTCACTAATGATAATTTCCTGCAGTTGCCGCGTTTCAACTTTTGTGGATGGATTGTTTTTATTTACCTTGCACTGGTTTAACAGAAGTACAAGGACAATAAGCATAAAGAAATTCGTCTGGTTACTTTTCATTTGACCCACAATTAACATTTTTTTGCACGAATAGTAAAATGATAACGATAAAAGTAAATCAACAACAAGAGTATTCTTTTGATTATAAACAACAACTGGTATTGCTCAATGGTAACCCCGCTCCCTCAGATTGGGTTTCTATCGGTAAAAACAAGTACCATGTAATTGTAAACCATCAATCCTACACCATCGAATTATTGGGTGTGGATGAAACCGGTAAACAATACACAATGATGGTGAATGGCCAAAAACATGTTGTTGCCATCAAAGATCAATTTGATTCGTTATTGCAACAGTTGGGAATGGATAAGTTGGTTTCGGCCAAAGTAAATCAGGTAAAAGCACCCATGCCAGGTTTGGTATTGCGTATTTTGGTTGACGAAGGGCAGACCATTAAAAAAGGAGACCCATTATTGGTTTTGGAAGCAATGAAAATGGAAAATATTATTAAATCTGCTGGTGACGGTATTGTGAAGTCTGTAATGGTTCAACCCAAGGTGGTTGTGGATAAAGGTCAGGTAATGCTGGTGATGGAATAAACCGCATTTAAAACGGATATCCAATACCGAAATTAAAATTGGTGTTGCGCAAGGTCCATGCTTGTTTGCTCAGCGATTTCTCGTAACGTCTTTCTTCCAATGTTAACGAAGGATCCATGATAGGCAACGCAAAATCAAATCGGAGCACAATAATGTTAAAGTTAAAACGGATTCCCACCCCTGCATCCCAGGCAAGTGATTTGTAAAAATTCCTGAATTGAAATGCAGCACCCGGTCTTGCCGCGTCCTCTTTAATGGCCCACACATTACCTGCATCTGAAAACAAAGCTCCTTCAAGCCATTTTCGGTATATATTAAAACGATACTCTGCATTGGCTTCGAGTTTTACCTCTCCCGAATAATCTAACTGTCCTTCCGCCTGATATGAACCCGGACCAATGGAGCGTGGTCTCCATGCCCGTAAACTATTTACCCCACCAATAAAAAAACGTCTTTCAAAAGGAACATAATCGGGAGTGTTGCCATACGGAACTGCTACTCCTGAGAAGAAACGCATAACGGTTATATTGTTTTGGTCATATACCGTGGTATACCTGAAATCAACCGATGACTTCACATATTGATAATACTTCACACCAAAAAGTTCATAGGCTCCCTCCGCATTTTTTTGACTGCCCAATAGGTTATTGGCCACTGTAAGCACATTTCCTGCAAGTTCAATCGCGTCCCATCGGATGTTCACAAAACTTAACCCTTTGGCAACACTTTTATTATTGAAAATAAGCCCGAACCGCGAGTTTAAAATAAGGTTATTGGAAAACGTGTTTTGTAAAAAAATATCATTCTCACTTTGGGATTTTAGCGAATCATTTCTGATTTCACTTCGGATAAAAGAAGCCTCAAGAGGTGCAAAAATAAAGGTGATGAGTTTTTTGTTAAACTGATAATTTAAGGATGATGTAAATACCGTGCGGTTATAGTCAATGTTCACTTCATAAATAGCCGAAGTACTTAAAATGGTACGCGTACTCATAAAGTTAAGGTTTTTATCGTACGATGGAAACCATAGAATACGCGGCATGATGATATTGGCCGTTACACTTTGCTCTGTTGCATTAAAAAACTGACTTCCGCTACCACCACCTTGTGCTTCAAAAGAAGAACGAAAACTTAGTTGAAGAATCTCCGCATTTCTGAAAATATTTCTGTTGGTTACCTGCGTCAACAATACAATTCCATAGTTCCTGAAACTTTGCGCAGAAAAAGTATTATTCTGATCGGATGTGATGGCCTGCGGTTCAAAGCTGAAAGTATACTTAACAGATGGAACCATTTTGATTTCATAATGGATAAATCCGCTGTCTTTGTTTTCGCTGAGTTTGCTTTGAATATTAATAAAACGGAAAATATTAAGGTCGGATAACCTGCTGTAGGTGCGGTTTAGTTTTTGCTGAGTGTAGAGTTCTCCCGTTGCAAACTGAATATTCCGGTCGAGTACATTCGGGTTAAGTTTATATTTTCCCATATTATACCTAACATGATTAATGCTAAAGGTATCTTCAGGATGATTGGCTGCGCCTGTTGTTTTATCAATATCAACCGAAATGGATTTGATATAGTATTTTTTGTGCAAAGTGCTGTCGTTCGGATTTCGGATGTTTAAGCCAATTTTCACAAATCCATCCGGGGCATTTGTGTCCACATCAAAATCAAGAAACTCATTGGTGATACTATAGTATCCGTTGTTTCTAAGTACACTGATAATTCGTTCCTGCTCCTGTTTGAGCACATCATGGTGAAATCCCTGGCCCGTTTTAATCAGCGTGGCCCCCATGTTTTCCTCCACCAGTCTGAAAATTTCCTTGTCTGCTATTTGAAGGTCATATTCTCCCAGTACATATTGTTTATTGAGTTTAACAAAATAGGTAACCTTCGCTTTTTTACGTTTGTTAACCGATACCGTATAGGAAATGTCAGGGTAATAGTAACCGGTATTGCGCAGGTAAGATTCAAAGCTCTTAATAGTGTTATTCATAAAAACAGAATCAACAATCACCGGTGGTTCGCCAAGCGTGGTCCGCTCAAAACGCTTGATGGCATTATATTTACCCGTTGATCC
>CALRRW020000060.1:0-7213 GCA_943370695.1 Comamonas sp. lk
TGTAATACAGGAATAATCATCTCGCTAAACTTACACTTTTATTTAGTGTTTGGCAAATGAGTTTTGGCAAAATGCAATCTTTTAATACCTTAGTTCTACTTATCGTTTTGCCACATGCGAATACTCCTCGTATACCCGGAAATGCCGGACACTTTTTATGCGCTCAAACATTTTACCAAGGTAATTGGAAAAAAAGCCGCATTTCCCCCCCTCGGCCTGCTTACCGTAGCGTCAATGTTACCCAATGAGTGGGAAAGGAAACTCGTTGACCTCAATGTTATTCCCCTCAAAGATGAAGATATTTTGTGGGCCGATTATGTTTTTATCTCTGCGATGAATGTTCAGGAAGAATCCGTTCGCGCCATTATATCCCAGTGCAACCGGAACAATGCAAAAACAGTTGCGGGCGGGCCCCTGTTTACCCATGAACACGACCGCTTTAAAGGAATAGATCATTTTATCCTGAACGAAGCCGAAATCACCCTGCCCCCATTTTTGGAAGACCTTGCTGCAGGATGTCCCAAACCCATTTACCAGTCAAAAGACTTTGCAGATGTAAGCAAAACCCCAATTCCACAATTTGAGTTAGTGGATACCAGCAAATATGTATACTCCATTATCCAGTACTCAAGGGGATGCCCATACCTATGCGATTTTTGTGATGTTACAGCGTTGTTTGGCAGAAAACCCCGGGTTAAAAGTCCCGAACAAATTATTGTCGAACTCGATGTTATCCGCCTTAAAAAAGATGTGCAACTCGTATTGTTTGCCGATGATAATTTAATTGGAAACAAAAAAGTACTCAAAGCAGAATTGTTGCCCGCATTGATTGAATGGCGCAAAAAAACCAACCCCTCTTTTTATTTCGCCACGCAGCTCACGGTTAACCTTGCCGATGACGAAGAGTTAATGCAGCTATTATTGGATGCCGGTTTTGTCCATGTTTTTATCGGGATTGAAACCCCGGACGAAGCCAGTTTGAAAATATCCCACAAAAACCAAAACCTCAAACGCAATTTGCTGGAAACCATTTATGCCATTCATGAGGCCGGGTTTATTATTTCCGGAGGATTTATTGTTGGGTTTGATACCGATACCATTGAAAGTTTTGAAGTACAGTCCAAGTTTATCCAACTAAGTGGCATACCCCTGCCCATTATCAATGTGTTGAAAGCCCCACCCGGCACCGAACTCTTTGACCGCATGAAAAAAGAAGGCCGGTTGGTAAAACATTTTGCCTTTTCAGAAGGCGAAACAAATATCAAACCCGCGATGGGTGCAAAACAATTATCAGAAGGATTCTTGGATGTAATTGACAGTGTATATAAACCCGAAAAATCACTCGAACGCTTAAAGAACTTTTTCAGGCACCACCGTTTTCCGAAAACAGACCTCAAGGTTCCTGCACCTTTTCGCTTAAGCAATATTTGGATTGGCCTTCGCGTCCTCTTTTTGTTGTGCATTGTTGACAAGGACAGACGACATTATTGGAACCTCATCTCCTGGACCTATTTCTTTAACCGCAAGTTTATTGACAAAGCATTCCTGTACGCCATTATGATGTACCAAATGAAAAAAGGACATGCCACCATATACAACCAGGTGCAAACAAACCTTGCCGCAGACGAAAAAGCAGCAAGCGCAGCAGCATGATTTTTTCGACAACCATTCGTTTAAAAAAAACAGCTTGCGCTTTTTGATGATTTGTCTGACATCATTATCTCTCAAGTACACCTACAAAAATGTCATTTAATATTCGTCACAAGAATTGTATCATCAAGCGAGAACGTCCTCTCATATGTATAGAGATTTACTACTAATATTTATTGTTGTTTGTTGTTTGACATCTGATGCTCAAGATAACAAAACGGCTTTCGCACAAGCATTTTCTCGCCATACAATCCCCGATTCTGCTCAACAAAATATAAATGATTTAACAGGTTACATAAATCGTACTTATCATTCAGACTCCGATAAAGTAGCGGCTATTTTCTTATGGATGGCAATAAATATTAAGTATGATGATACGGCCTATTACAACAAAAATATTATTCCAAACCAGCAAATTCCGACAAATGTTTTTCTTCATAAAACGGGTGTCTGCGAGGGTTACGCAAACCTTTTTCAATATTTATGCGAGAACGCTGCTATTACTAGCCATAAGATAGACGGGTATGCAAAAGGATTGGGATATTATAAAGACCGCTTGTTTGACTTTGATCGTTTAGGACATGCATGGAATGCTGTCAAATTAGAGAATCAATGGTTTTTGATGGACGTTACTTGGGCCGCGAGTAGTTTACAAGAGCACGATACTGCAGACATGCTTTATTATTACAAGGCCAATCCCCGCTTGTTCTTAAGTTCGCATTTTCCAGAAGACCCAATGTGGCAACTTCAATTTCACCCTTTGGGGTTTGAGCAATGGCGTCATTCTAAATATGAGTATTTTGTTCCCGGTTTTAACGATACATTGTTAAACTTTCCCCTTTTGTTAGACGAATACGAAACCCTTTCTCCAAACCAACAGAAGCTTGCAAGCTTCAGGAGATATGAGTCTTTTTCTCAAAATATTCCAGAAAGAATCTTCGACACCAAAGACTCGAATAATAACATGTGTAATCGAAAAGCAGAAGCCGCATATGAGGTAAGCTATGTAACCTATCGAAATTACGTTAGAACAGTTCATGCTTCTACCAATTATGCCAGCATTGGTGACTCAACATGGGAAGCATATAAAGGGCGATTCGTTCAACTCCAGCAAGAAATTGCTTCTGCAAAAAGGTGTTATCAAACGAACCCTTCTGACACGTTAAATATGGAAATAAAAGGCGACCTCAACAATCTTGATTTATGGTTCGACAGAGAAATTAAATGTATCAATCAGTATATTTCACATCCAAAATTCAACAGAAAACACACTCCTTTCTACTCATACGGTTATCCTTTCTTTAGAGAACACCCCTACACACAATTGCATCGAAATGAACTCAAAAGCGTTATAGACGACTCTATGGAAATCTATTTAGGAGCGGAATTATTGTTTCCGTGCATTCCAACTTATAATTTTTCTCAAACAGGACTTTTATTTGGAATAGGTTTGCAGGTTGGTTATCGACATCGAAACGCTCTTTATACATTGCAACTACAAGGCCTAACAGGCACCGCCCCTACATACAACATTAAGATTGATAATCAGATAAAAAAAGCAAACATAAATGGCACCTCTTTAATTATGGTTGGGGTTGAGCAATATCTATATGTTTACAAACGAACAGAGTGTTTTCTTTCTGGTAAACTTGGTTTCTCTGCTTTAGGCCAATACTATGACAAGGAGTATAACAGCAAGGCTCTTAAGAGCTATTCTTCTGTTTTGAGTATAGGGGCTGGATGCTACTACCGTTCTCGCAAATACACTCGCAATTATCGGTTTAACCTGCAATATTGTTGGCTATTCCATGATGCTGATGGGGTTAGTAATCTCAACGGGGGGCTGATATTGGTTGGAGTTGCATACGGGGTTGGAGGAAATAAGAAATAACAGCGATACTCCCCTATCAAAAACTTTATAACATAAAAAGCCTCACCGGTTGGTGAAGCTTTTTGATGCGACCCTCGTAACCCCTCAGCATACGATGTCTAGTCTTGTATTAATTGAATGGTGTTTGCATATCCCTTTTTTGAGATAAAATAAACAACACCCTCTTTTAATATTCCATGGCTTGTTTTGTCTTTGATTTCGTTGCTGTGAAATCGCTGGCTTAAAAAAACTTTCGAGTCGGAAAAGCGATAGTGTATGATAACCAATTCTTCTCCATAGAAAAAAACAAGTTGAGCGGTTTCAGGAGTTACAAACTCAAGATGAATCCAGTCCATCTTTTCTTTTTCAAACTTATTCCGCTGCCCTACCTCCATAACGCTTGCTACTTTTTTATAATCAATCAAAAACCTGTTTGCCCTGTTTCTAACATTAAGCAGCTCTCCCGTTGGTGGAATAATGATAAACTTATTGTTAAAAAGAGGAATGCGCATGAGCTTTTGTTTGCCAATATCCGGCAACATATAATCTTCGATAAATTGTTTGAAAAACAACGTGTCTCTCCGCTGAATATACTGGGCCATAACAGGCTCTCTACTGTATGAGTTGGCATCCAGCCTGCTGATTAAAAACACCATCTCCGAATCGTTCAGGTCCACATGGTTGAACGATCGGATATGATAATTTTCGTCTATCCCAACCGTAGGAAATATCTTTACGTTATTGTTGTTAAGGTTAAAATAAACAAGGCCATTTCCGCCCGGTCCCGTTACAATATTGTTTAAAGAATCCCTGATAATATTATAATACAAGCCCCCCATCTCTCCTTCGTAAGCATTGTACATTTTCAACGAAATGGGTATCATGATATTAAAATTCAAACTCCTTTTGTAGTTGTAAAGGCCAGTAGTATCGCCACCCTGATACAATTGCATAAACAAACTATTAGCCACTTCCTCTTTCATTAAGCTAAACCTGAAAGCCTCTTTCCCGGTTGAATCGTTTGCTTTGAACTTGGAAACCTCTGCTCCGAATACCGAAAGAAAACAGAGCGTGGTACTATCCAATATTTTATAATCACAAACCGAACACGAGGCAAAAGCGGCCGCACTCAGCGCTGAACGATATTGTTGCTTTTCGGTAAAACGGTAAGTCTTTAATGCATTAACTTCAGGAATATTTAAAGCCAGGTCCGATAAAAATGAAACAAAATGATATTCGTTTGAGTCTTTTAAATACACCAAGCCCCAACCATCCTTTTTGCATTTTACCTTGCTCTTCAGCAATTTCTCCAGCGAATCATTCAACATTACATCAATATCCCTTTTAATATTTAGCTGTTGTTTGATGGTTACTTGGGCGTTTAGCTCCGAATAATAGTCCTTATGGTTCACCACAAACGTAACCTTCCTGTTAGGCTGTATGCTGGAAATATTGCCTCCGATATTACCGGCACAAATATTACATCCTACATCATCCAATACAATAAAAACCCCCTGTGCACTTGCGAATGCACCGGGGATTAGTAAAAGAAAAAATATAAACCCTAAATGAAAAACCCTCATTTTATACTGTTATTAATTTATCGAACGGGTGGGTAAAGCGTTAACTGAACGGCCCCGCCCGACAATTCTTCTACACGTACGTTGTCCTTCGTAATAATGTACCTGACAGCATTACGATTCTCTGGATTGTCACAAACACCCACCATTGTATTCCCTTCGCCAACCCATTGGCGAAAAGTCTCACTTAAATCTTTGTATCCTCCATAGACGATTGCACAAATTGTGTTTTGAGTGTTTTCACACTTAATCAGGTAACCCCCACCTTCCGGTGCCCAAAAAGTTCTTGGGTTATGCCAATATGCTTTGACAGTTGGAACGCCAGAAGGAATTGTTTGTGCCGACACTTTATTGGCAAATATCAAACATGCTAAAATTGCCAATTGAATATATCCTGTTTTCATAAAAATTTGATTAAACGGTTGTGAATTAAAACTCCATTTGAATAGCAACAACTCTGTCTTCTATTTGATCAACAGATAATTGCCGGGGTACATATCTTGTTTTTCGACCATTCTCTTCATAAACATTCACTTCAAAAACAGCAGGTGTTGTTGGGCTTGAAATCCCTGCTTTAATAGAGGCACAAATAGTCGTACTAGTATTTCTACAGTAAACAACTTTTGTATTCCCAAAAGTATGCTCCTCTTTGGGATTGTAAAAATACAACATCGACTTTGCTGTGTCCACAGGAGTCTTGTCCTGTGAAGATTCAAGTTTATCAATATGGAACAAATGCTTAAATCGCTCATAAGGATTCTTGGCTGCATAAAGACTGCCTGAACAAATAAACATTGCTCCTGCAAAAATCAGATTGTGAAATCGTTTTGTTTTCATAAATGTATTTTTTTTTGTGAACACAATTCTAAATCTCCATCCTTAAAAAACGCAGTTAATAACGATATATTTTATCTTTATATGAAATAAATTATTCCATTATTAAACTTAATATCTTTGCAGGAAACATATACCCCTATGAAAACACATCAAAACCAGACAACCGGAAGGCTTATTGCGTTCCACAGAAAAGCCAAAGATGTAAAACAGGAAGACTTTGCCTTAACCTTGGGAATCTCGCAAAGCAAAGTCAGCGACTGGGAAAACGATCATAAGTCGCCAACCGTTGATGATATTCTGAACATCGCAAAAACATTGGATATCCACCCTTATCTTTTAATTCCCATTGTGGAACAAACACACAAACAAAACCCTTACAATACACTCCATCCCATTATTAATCCTTCCGAAGTGGAATTGCAAATGCCAGTGCAATGGATGAATGAGTTTAAATTTTTTTACCTCGAAATACTGGATGCTAAAAACCAAACCATTGAGATTTTAAAAAGCATCCAAAAGTAAATCCTACCGGTTTTTTAGTTTTACCAATGGTCCGTTTTATCATTCCTTTTTGTACCTTTCGCTTATGAAAAACGATTGGCCTTCCGCACTCAAACCATTACTTGCCAAATACAAGGGCAAGCCTCACCCGCTAGCGTATCAAAACCTGTATCAACTCGTGGTAATGGTTATCCTTTCCGCACAGGATTCCGACAGGAATATCAATAACCTTGCGCCTGCATTGTTCAAGGCATTTCCCGACATGAAATCCCTGGCCCGTGCCGATGCCGAAGCGCTGTTTCCCTTCATCAGCAAGGTGCGCAACTTTGGCAACAAAACGAAGTGGTTAATGGAGCTTTCCAACACCGTGAAAGAGGACAAAAACATTCCTACCACCATGGAAGAACTTACCTTGCTTCCCGGTATCGGGCGCAAATCTGCCAATGTAATTATGCGCGAAGCGAAGGTAACAGCCGAAGGTATAATTGTGGACCTCCATGTAGTGCGTGTTGCTCCCCGCCTGGGCATTGCAACCGGAACCGACCCTAAAAAAATTGAAAAACAAATCATGGAAGTATTGCCCCAAAAAGATTGGGGTGAAGCCGGCATGGCCATTTCTTTTTTAGGAAGGGAAACCTGCAGGCCAACCAATCCCAAACATAGCGAATGCGTGATGAAGGATGTTTGTGCATATTATCAAAACCTTTCCTGAAACCGTTGGTTGCAATCTGTTAACAGCAATTTGATGTGTAGCTTGTTTTAGTTTAATGATAAA
>CALRRW020000061.1:0-7189 GCA_943370695.1 Comamonas sp. lk
TCTCAATTCCTCAATGGTTTTCCTGTTTTAAGTGTGTGTTGAATCCTTTCAAGTGTTTTGCGCTCACCGCACAGACTTAAGAATGCTTCACGTTCCAAATCCAACAGGTATTGTTCGCTTACCTGTTGCGGATAACTCAAGTCACCACCGCACATAATCCATGCAAGTTTTTCAGAAATCTTTTTGTCGTGCTCGCTGATGTATTGTCCGCGCAACATGGATGCTGCCCCGATATAAAACATGGCCAACCCGGATTTTCCTTGCACTTTAATATCTGTTCGAGGTATCGGTTGTGTATAACCGGCCTCGGCTAAGGCTATCACTCTTTCTTTGGCATCGGCAATTTGCCTGCGTTCACTGATGCTCATTCGGTCGTGTTTTCTAAAAATACCCATTTCAAATGCTTCTGCTGCCGAGGTAGCAACTTTGGCCATAGCAATATTCATGTAAGCGTTTTGCAACGTGTTTAATTCTATATCACCTTTTTCATAGGCATCACTTGCGCGAAGTGTTAACTCTTTGGTTCCGCCACCGGCCGGTATCAAGCCAACTCCCATTTCCACCAACCCGATATACGTTTCGGCAGCTGCCTGAACAGCATCGGCATGCAAATTAATTTCACACCCACCACCCAAACTTAATCCGTGAGGGGCCGTAACAACGGGTATGGACGAGTACCTCGTGCGCATCATTGTCTTTTGAAAGGCGCGCACCATCAAATCAATTTCATCATACTCCTGATCGATGGCAAACATTAACAACATTGCTAAATTGGCGCCTGCACTAAAATTGGGGGCATTGTTTCCAATCACCAATCCACGAAAATCCTGCTCGGCTATATCAATTGACTTATGAATAGCAGACACAATTTCACTGCCCATTGTATTCATTTTGGTTTGGAATTCGAGGTTTAATATTCCATCACCCAAATCGTGTAACGTAGCACCGCTATTGCTCCATACTTTGCTTGAACTGCGAATATGATCGAGTATGATAAATTCTCCTGAACCGGGTAATGGCTTGTATGTTTTACTGTTGATATCATAAAACTTGCGCACGCCATTTTCCGTTTTGTAAAAAGCAGTGGCACCTGATGCCAGCATCTCTTCAATCCAGGCTGCAGGTTTTCTTCCGGCTTGTTTCAGTTGTTCGTTTGTAGCAGCTATACCAAGGGTATCCCATATTTCAAACGGACCAATATCCCACCCAAAACCTGCACATACGGCTTCATCTATCTGGTATAAATGGTCGGCTATTTCGGGAATACGGTTACTGATGTATGCGAACAACCCGAAGAATGTGCTGCGGTAAAATTCGCCCGCTTTGTCTTTTCCCGATAGTAAAACAGGGAATCGTAATTTTACATCATCAATCAATTTGGTGGCTTCCAGCGTTGCAAATTTTGATTTTTGCTGTGTGCCGTATTCAAACGTTTTTAAATTGAGTGAAAGGATTTCTGTTTCACCCTTTTCATTTTTTGTTTTCTTGTAAAACCCTTGTTTCGATTTATCACCATACCATTTATTGGCATCCAGTTTTTTCAGGTATTCGGGCAATACAAACAAGTGTTTTGATTCGTCAGTAGTTGCATCAACAGCCAGGTTATTGGCTACTTTAATTAAGGTATCAATCCCCACCACATCGGCCGTGCGGAAGGTTGCCGACTTTGGCCTGCCAAGCACGGGGCCTGTGAGTTTATCTATTTCTTCAACCGATAAATCCAAAGTGGATGCTGCGTGCAACACTTCCATAATGGAATACACACCGATCCTGTTTGCAATAAAGGCCGGAGTGTCTTTACACAATACAGTAGTTTTGCCAAGGAACTTATCGCCATACTCCATGAAAAAATCAACCACATCTTTGCGGGTAAGTTCGGTTGGAATTATTTCCAATAACTTTAAATAACGGGGGGGATTAAAAAAATGGGTTCCGCAAAAGTGTGTTTTAAAATCATCGCTTCGTCCATCCAACATTAAGTGAATGGGAATTCCAGAAGTATTGGTAGAGATTAATGTACCCGCTTTGCGAAACTGTTCAACCTGCTCAAACACTTTTTTCTTAATGTCTAAGTTTTCAACAACGGCCTCCAGTATCCAATCACATTCAGCAATGCCTTTCATATCATCGTCAAAGTTTCCGGTCACAATCCGTTCCACTACTTTGCTATGATACACAGGTGAGGGATTGGATTTTACCACACTTAGTAAGGCTTCATTTACAATCCGGTTTCGCACTGCCTTTTGCTCAAGGGTTAATCCTTTGGCTTTTTCAGTTTCATTGGGTTCTTTGGGTACGATATCCAAAAGCAATACCTGCACACCAATATTGGCAAAATGACACGCAATGCGTGAACCCATCACTCCCGAACCTAATACCGCAACTTTTCTAATTTTGTATGACATGTTTTGTATTCATTATGTTAACAGTGTTGATTGTTTATAGGATTACACAACCTCCACATCAATTGTTCATTTACTCATTCTCTCATTTACTCATTCAATCATTTCCTACTTCACTCATTTTCTCATTCTCTCATTTACTCATTTACTCACCTGCTCATTTCCCTATTCTCAAACTTCGTCTGAATGGCAATAGCAGTAATATCCTCCAACATATGGTGAAACTGCTCCAACTCATCTAAGGTGTATTTATCGGCAATAATTCGGTTAAAATCCCTTACCGTCTTTTTCGATATTTCTTTTTTCTTTTTGCCTTTATCGGTAAGCATCATCCGCACCACGCGTGCATCCTTTTCATCTTTTTTGCGCTTGATAATTCCTTTTTGCTCCAGTTGGTTAATGGTGCGTGTAAGGCTGGTGGATTCCATACCCAACAGCGGACCAATTTGTGTAGAAGGTGTCCCTTCGTGGCTGTCAATATTGAGCAAAATAAATCCGGTGGTAGTGGTGAGTTCATGATTCACTGCTTCATTGTTGTACATACGGCTGATGGCATGCCAACTCTGTTTAATCCTAGAACACGTAGTTTCTTTTTTGGCCATTTGGTTTTATATTTTGGTTTCCGACTGATAAATTTTGTCAACCAAAGGGGCATGCAAACGCAACATTTCTTTTCGTTTCAAACTTAATTTAGGGGTTAATTCTCCACGCTCAATACTCAAGTCCTGCGGCAATAATTCAAATGCCTTAATCATTTCATATTGCGCCAGGTCTTTATTAATGGCATCTACCTGCAATTGTATTTTTTTGATAATGACTTCCTGGTGAATCATCTCTTCATTGGTAGTATACTTAATATTATTACGGGAACACCAGGCCTGCAAAGCCGAAAACGAAGGCACAATCAAGGCCGCAGGAAACTTATGTCCTTCGCCTATCACCATGGCTTGTTCGATATAAGAGGATTCCTTGAGTTTGTTTTCGATTATCTGGGGGGTGATAAATTTCCCCCCGGATGTTTTAAAAATCTCTTTTTTGCGGTCGGTAATTTTTAAGAACCGGCCTTCCACCCATTCGCCAATGTCTCCTGTGTGGAACCATCCGTCTTCAATGGCCTCTGCTGTTTCTTCCGGCTTTTTATAATAACCTAGCATCACGTTCGGTCCTTTCACCAATATTTCTCCGTCTTGTGCAAATTTTACCTGCACTCCTTTTATTACAGGACCTACTGTTCCAAACCGAATGGAGTCGGGTTGAAAAGAATTAACAGCAACCACAGGGGAAGTTTCTGTTAAACCATATCCTTCGAGTACATGAATTTGTGCGGCAGTAAACACACGTGCCAAACGGGGTTGCAAAGCAGCTCCTCCACTAACAATTACTTTTACATTTCCGCCCAAAGCTTCGCGCCATTTGCTAAAAATTAATTTATTGGCGAGCTTCAACTGCATTTCGTACCACCAACCATTGGCGCCATTTAGTTCATAACGCAATCCTAAGTTGAGCGCCCAAAAGAACAATTGTTTTTTTGCACCTGTTAGTTCATGGCCTTTGCTCACAATCCGCTCATATACTTTTTCCAGCAAACGGGGAACGGTTGCAAAACAATGGGGTTTCACCTCTTTCAAATTATCCGCAATCTTATCCATGGACTCGGCATAATAAATGGATAATCCCGCGTATAAATACAATACGGTAAGCATACGTTCGAACACGTGGTTCAATGGCAAAAAGCTCAACACGCGCCAATCTTTTTCAAAGGGAGCCGCGTCCTGATTGGCTAGGGCATTGCTTAATAAATTATTGTGCGACAGCATCACCCCTTTGGGATTACCGGTGGTACCTGATGTATATAATATGGTGGCACAATCGTGTGTGCCGATGGATGCTTTTATTTCTTCGAGTTTGGGTTGATTGGTGGAGTGTTTTCCTTTGATCAATAATGATTTCCAGGTGGTGACATTTGGAATATCATCAAATGAAATGATATCAATGAGTCCGGGAACTTCTGGTTTAACGGCTTTTACCTTTTCATATAGTTCGGCATCGGGCACAAACACATACTTTACTTCCGAGTCATTTAAAATATAACATAAATCCTTCTGGCTAATCGTTGGGTAAATCGGAACATTGATGCAACCGGCTTCCATAATACCCATATTGGTCATCACCCATTCGGGCCTGTTGGGCGAAATAATGCTGAGCTTGTCGCCCTTTTGCAAACCCATTTCAAACAAAGCATAACTAATGAGGTTGGCATCTTCCAGCACTTCGCTTGCGCTAAAACTTTTCCACTGTCCCGCAACTTTATACGTAAGCATATCTGGTTTGTTAAATAACTTCTCGTACCTTGGAAGTAAATCAAATAAGCGGGTAGGTTCCATAACTCGACAATATTAAGACTGTGAAAAATTTATTATGCATGCATAATATTAAATACTAAATTAGTACTATGAAACTACAAAGTCAAGTATCCGAACAATTAAAAATTTCGATGCCTGTTATCATGGCTCCTATGTTCCTGGTTTCGAATGAAGCAATGATGAAAGAAGCCATCGGAAATGGAATTGCGGGGTGTTTTCCTTCACTCAATTACAGAAAGGAAGGCGAACTGGATGCAGTATTAAAAAACCTGAACCTTTATTCAGCAGAACATCCGGGGGGCACTTATGGTGTAAACCTCATTGTGCAAAGGAGCAACCCGATGTATGAGAAACACCTTTCGATATGCATACAGCACAAAGTGCCTTTTTATATTACCTCCCTGGGCAATCCCAAACAGGTAATTGAAGCTGCACATGCCTATGGGGCAAAAGTGTATTGTGATGTAACCAATATTGAACATGCACAAAAATGCTACAGTTTAAACTGTGATGGATTTATTGCGGTGGGGCAAGGTGCCGGGGGGCATGCCGGGCCGAATCCGTTGCACGTATTGATTCCTGCATTAAAAAAACACTTTCCGGATAAACCCATTATTGCTGCAGGTGGAATAACCAACGGAACGGCTTTACTGGCTATGCAACTGTTGGGGGCTGATGCGGTTTCCATTGGCACAAGGTTTATCAATTGCACCGAATGTATGGTGAGTGATGCTTATAAAAATGCCATCATGGGTGCTAGCATGGATGATATTGTGATGACGGAAAAACTATCGGGAACTCCGTGTACCATTATCAATACTCCAGCTGCACAAAAATTAGGTTATACCCAAAACTGGTTCGAAAAACTGCTGAGTAAAAATCCGAATACCAAAAAGTGGTTTAAAATGCTGATTCAAATAAGGGGAATGAAGCGGCTGGAGAAGTCGGTTAAAAAGAATCATTATGAAACATTATGGTGTGCGGGAAAATCGGTGGAGTTAATTGACGATATTCTACCCTGCGCCCAAATTATTCAAAACATTAAAGCAGAATATGAAACTGCGGCACTCCAATTCAAACAACAACTATGAAACTCATTTTATCCATTTTAACCAAAGCCAAAACCTCTCCTTTTTATTTGTGGGTGCTCAACCATTTATTGTGGAGGTTGATTCCGTTTAACCATTCACATAAAGTCACCATCCAATCCATTTCAGATACGGCAGTGGCTATCCGGTTGCCTTACCGCAAATCGAACCGGAACCATTTAAAAGGGATGCATGCCTGTGCGCTGGCTACCTTGTGCGAGTATGCGTGCGGCATTGGCCTGATGACAAGGCTCGACCCTAAACAATACCGGATCATTTTAAAAGAAATCAAACTGGACTACCATGCACAGGGCAAAACAGATGTGTTTGCTCACTTTACCATTGATGCCCGGCAATTGGAAACAGAAGTACTGACTCCATTGGCCACACACGGCACAATCGTTAAAACCTATACAGTTAAAGCGCTGGATACCCATCAAAAACTCATTTGCACAGGAGAAATAACCTGGCAACTGAAACATTGGGACAGGGTGAAACATCAATAAGAAAATGGCTGCTGCTGAAGTGGCCCTTTTTGCTAAAAGGAACTTCAAAGCTAAAATCACCCTATTTTAATTTCCCCAAAACATTGTGTGCCTTTCCCTGTTTTATAATGTATGAAAGCAACACTTATCCAACAATACATCACCTACACGCTCGACAACAATAAAACGCCATCGAGTGTTTATGAATTTGCAAAAGTTGCGGGAATGGAAGAACAGGCATTTTACACGCACTTTTCGGGCCTGGAAGCATTGGAAATGTCTATTTATGAAGAATGGTTCAATGATGCTTATGCACAATGTTCGGCAAGTGAAGTATGGGCAGGTTATTCATCAAGGGAAAAAGTGCTTGCTGTATTTTACACGTTTATCGAAAAAATTAAACCCAACCGGAGTTTTGTAAAATTTTTGAAGGACAGGGATTTTAAAGCCTTGCCTAAATGGCCCTCATACCTCAACAAATTGCGTGAAGTGTTCATTGATAAAATGAAAGGCATTATCCATGAAGGATTGGATACCAAAGAACTGGCCGAACGCAAATACCTTGACAGCAAATATGTGGATGGATTATGGGTTAACTTCCTCTTTGTATTCAAATTTTGGATTGACGATACAAGTGTCGGATTTGAAAAAACAGACGAAGCCATCGAAAAATCGGTAAACCTGGCAATGGATTTGATGGGCAAAAGTGCATTGGATGCGGCCTTAGATTTTGGCAAATTTTTGTTTCAAAACAGGTAATTAATCAGCGCCTCTCAGGGCTCAACACAACACATGGAACAAAACAGTATTCCCAGCAGTAAAGTAGAAAGAGCCATGCGCTTCGTGAAAAC
>CALRRW020000062.1:0-7164 GCA_943370695.1 Comamonas sp. lk
GTTACCTCCAAATCCTTTGGCTACTTCTGTTTCGTCCAGCATCGGCATTTTTTTCATTTCGAGGGCGTGTTTGCTGAAAAGCACTGCGCTCACATCTGCTTCTGCCATGCATTGATTGTAGTGTGGTAAAAAATCTTTATTCAAACTACTGTAGGTATGGAGTTCGTATGCTGCAATGAGTTTGCGTTCGGGGTGTAGGTTTTTCACAGCGTTTACCGTTGCTTTTAATTTGCTGGGGGCATGTGCAAAATCTCTGTATATAACCGATGTGTTGGTTTCTTTAATAGTTTCCAATCGTTTGGCTGTGCCTTTAAATGATTGAATGGCCTCGTAAAATTGCTCTTCAGAAATGCCTGCTTCAATACAAGCATATTTAGCAGCCATCATATTTTGAAGGTTGTGGTTCCCAAAAACTTTAAGCGGAATTTCTGTTCCGTTTACCAACATGTAGGTTACACCATCAACCACTTTGTTTTGGGGAGTTGTGTATGGAATTAACCGGGCAGTGCAGGGGGTATTTTCGCTCACGCGTTTTACTTCCGGATCATCGGCACAATAGATAAGGGCTCCTTTGGCAGGTAAGCCTTTAATGAAAATTTCGAACTGCTCCACGTAGTTTTCATAAGTAGGGAATACATTGATATGGTCCCAGGCAATCCCTGTGATGATACCAATTTCGGTGTGGTAAAAATGAAATTTTGGCCTAGGGTCAAGTGCAGAGTTTAAGTATTCATCACCTTCAAACACGGCAATTTTACTAGTAGGACTAATGCCCACCATTGTATCAAAACCATCTATTATGCTGCCCACCAAATAATCAAAGTCAATCCCGTAATATTTTAATACATACAATATCATAGCAGTGGTGCTGGTTTTGCCGTGACTTCCCCCAATAACAATACGTTTTTTGTCTTTGGTTTGCTCATACATGTATTCTGGAAACGAGTATATTTTAAGTCCTAATTCCTGTGCTTTAATGAGTTCAGGATTATCCTTACGTGCGTGCATTCCCAATACAATTGCGTCCAAATCGGGATGGATATTGTTTGTGTTCCAACCCATAGCTGCAGGTAAAATTCCTGCATTGGCCAGCCGCGATTTTGCAGGTTCATATATTTCATCATCGGAACCTGTAACCATAAATCCTTTGTTGTGCAATGCCAAAGCTAAATTGTGCATTACAGCACCACCAATTGAAATAAAATGAACCCGCATATAATTCGATATTTTAAGCTGCAATCTAATTATGGTTCGGTTTTGGTATGGGATATTTTATAAACAATTAAACAATGAAATACCCTAAAATCAACTATCCTGTAGTATTATTGAACATGTTGTTTACCCGCAAATCCTATTTCGTGTTGATGTGTGCCGTTTTAATGGTGGTTTCCTGTCAGCAGGAAGATCCTTCTCCATTTGAGGAAGACAATATTCCTGCACCACCGGCATATACCTACACAGCCTCTTTTAACGGAACAGCCTGGAGTGGGACTCAGAACCTAAGCTTACTTGTTAAAAAAAGTGCAGCATCTCCAAGTAAGGAAATGCGCATTAGTGCAAGCTCAACCGATGGGAAAATACTCACGCTTACTTTATCTGATGAATCGACCGGTGTGGCAGGGGATGGTATTGCAGTAAAAACATACCAGCTAACACAGAATGGCACATCAGATGCAGCTTTTGTAAGTGTAAATACCGCCACAAATGCCACCTATACCGGGGCGTATGGAAAAGTTACCATAACCCAAAGTGACGCTGCCAACAAAAAAATCACCGGTACATTTGACTGCACGCTTTACCGCACACAGGGTGATACCTTAAAAATTACCAAAGGGGTGTTAAAGGATATTCCTTACGATATAACTGAAGAATGATGAGAACAGCATTGATTGTTGGTGCTACGGGCCTTATAGGCAAAGCGTGTTTGTACCGGTTACTGGATAATGCCGCGTATACCAAAGTGATTGCATTGGTGCGCAAACCATTGGTTATTAAAAGCCATAAGCTACAACAGATTGTTTTAAACTTTGATGAGCTTAACTTGCATCAGCATGAATTGATAGCGGATGATGTTTATTGCTGTTTGGGCACAACCATTAAGGTAGCCGGGTCGCAAGAAAAATTCAGAAAAGTGGATTTTGATTATCCTTATCAATTGGCGCAACTCGCTTTCGAAAATGGCGCTAAGCAATTTTTACTGGTAAGTGCCATGGGAGCAAATGTGGCTTCTTCCGTTTTTTACAGTAGGGTAAAAGGCGAAGTAGAACAAGCCATCTCGGCCCTGAACTATCCGTCATTTAAGGTTTTTCGGCCTTCATTATTATTGGGCAGCCGCACCGAGTTCAGGGCGGGCGAGCAAATTGCAAAAGTGTTGATGAAGGGACTCCGTTTTTTATTCATAGGTCCACTCAAAAAATACAAAGCTATTGAAGGTTCTAAGGTCGCTCAGGAAATGGTGTCTTCAGCTCTGCTAAAGGAGGAGGGGAAGATTATTTATGAAAATGATCAACTGTTTGAACTCGCAGAAAAAACAAACAAGCAACCTGTTTTTCCAATATAAAGCACCCGTTTTTAACGAAAAAAGTCAGACCAACCTTTATTGTTGCGCCTGACTTTTTTTACTTAAAATAGTTGTTGATTATTCCTGTCCTACCTTAAATACATCTTCACTGAATCCGGTGAAACTGAATCCGCCATCATGAAAAAGATTTTGCATGGTAACTTTTTTGGTGTAATCGCTAAACATGCTGATTACATAGTCGGCACATTCTTCTGAATTGGCATTACCTAAAGGTGAAAGCGCATGCGCATAGTCAAAGAATGTTCCGAACCCTTTTACACCACTTCCTGCGGTAGTCATTGTGGGACTTTGAGAGATGGTATTGACGCGAACTTTGTTTCGTTTTCCAAAATGGTATCCGAAACTGCGGGTGATGCTTTCCAGTAATGATTTGGCATCGGCCATTTCACTGTAATCGGGGAATACGCGCTGGGCTGCAATATAGGTGAGGGCCAAAATGGAACCTTCATCTTTCATGGCATCGCTGTTGTATAAGTTTTTCATCAGACGGTGAAATGAAATGGCCGAAATGTCCAATGTTTCGTGCATGAATTTATAGTCCAGTTCGGTATACGATTTTCCTTTGCGAATGTTCATGCTCATTCCTACAGAGTGCAACACGAAATCCAATTTACCTCCTAATATCTCCATTGATTTGGTTACCAGGTTTAACATTTCATCGTCTTTGCTCACATCGCACGGAATAATTTGTGCATTGCCACAGGCGGCTGCAAGGTTGTTTATTTCGCCCATGCGCATGGCAATAGGGGCGTTGGTTAACACAAACTCGGCACCTTCGGCATGCGCTTTCAAAGCCACTTGCCAAGCAATCGATTTATCATTTAATGCGCCAAAAATGATTCCTTTTTTACCTTTTAAAATTCCATGTGCCATAAGTTGTTTCTTTTATAAATGATGTTTAACGTTCTTTTCCTGCCTATTGCAGGATAAATGTTTTGCGTGCAAGTTTAGGATTTTTCCCTTTACATTTGGCAAAATCTTACCGACAATATGGTGCTGTTACCCAAAACATATTTTTACCTGTTGCACAACCTCTTTTGTTTTGCATTTATCGTTATTTGCAGCAGTACAAATGCCCAGCAACCGTTTACGAAATATGACTATCTGCACGGAAAGATAACACCTTTGCGCTCGTGTTTTGATGTAAAACATTATGATATCACGCTTAAGGTAGAGCCTAAGAAACAGTATATTTCGGGAAGCAATTCCATTACCTTTTCAGTGGTTAAGGATTTTCAGCAACTTCAACTCGATTTGTTTTCGGTGATGCGTATTGATAGCATTTGTTTTTACGGAAAAAAAGTATCCTTTACCCGTGATAGTAATGCCATCTTTATTGACCTTGGCATAAAGCTCAAAAAACAAACAACAGGAACCTTGAACGTTTATTTTTCGGGTAAGCCACCCGTGGCAAAAAAGGCACCCTGGGATGGTGGTTTTGTGTGGGCCAAAGATTCAACCAACACCGACTGGGTAGGGCTGGCATGCGAAGGATTGGGAGCAAGTTGCTGGTTGCCGTGTAAAGATCACTGGAGCGATGAAGCGGATAGCATGGATATGCATTTGCGGGTTCCATCTTCTTTAGTTGGGGTTTCCAATGGCCGGTTAATGGGAAAAGTTGAACTGGACAATGGTTTTACGCAATACAACTGGAAAGTACGCAATTCGATTAACAACTATAATATTTCCGTTAATATCGGAGCATATGCGCATTTGCATGATACATATACCCCAAAATTCAGCCGCGACTCTGTTCAATTAACCCTCGACTATTATGTATTGAGTGACAATGCGGCCAAAGCAAGGGAACATTTTAAACAAGTGCCCAAAATGCTGGAAGCTTTTGAACATTATTTTGGTTCGTATCCTTTTGGTGAAGATGGTTATAAATTGGTGGAAACACCTTATTGGGGCATGGAGCATCAAAGTTGTGTGGCTTATGGAAACGACTATCAAAACAATCGGTATGATTTCGATTTTATCATTGTGCATGAAAGCGGCCATGAGTGGTTTGGCAATAGTCTTACGGCCAATGACCCTGCTGAAATGTGGATTCACGAATCGTTTACCACCTACAGTGAAGCTTTGTATGTTGAATATTTTATGGGTTACCAGAAGGCACAGCAATACTTAAAAGAACAGGCAAAAAATATTGAGAACAAAGAACCGTTAATAGGCCCTTATGATGTTTATTATCATGGCAGAGCCGATAATGATATTTATTATAAAGGAAGCTGGATGTTGCACACCTTGCGCAGTGCTATTGATAATGATACGCTTTGGTTTTCGATGATTAAAGAGTTGTGCACCACCTTTCAAAAACAGAATGTTTCCACCGATGAGATAATGGCATTTTTGAGTGCAAAGTCGGGAATGAACCTGAAACCTTTTTTTAAACAATATTTGTATACGGCCTCCCTGCCTGTTTTTGAATATAAAATAGAGGAGCGGGGCGAACGGAATTTAATGATGAGTTACCATTGGGTTAATATGGTGAAAGGATTTGATTTGCCTGTAAAACTAACTGCTACCAAAGGTGTTTATGAAACAGTGACGCCCCAGAAATCATGGCAATTAATTGATTTAAATTATTTTAACGAAAATGATTTTAAAATAGAACCCAACAAATACCTGATTGAAATACGTAAAACAACCCCGGCCTTAAAGCAACAATAAACGCTCAGCGCAAAACGAGAAAAAATTATGTCGACACTACTGATAAGGAATGCAAAACTGGTGAATGAAGGAAAGGTCTTTCATGCGGATGTACTGATTAAGAATGGAATCATTGAAAAAATTGATACCAACGGAATTGCCATGCCGGCCGATAAAGTGATTGATGCAACAGGGTTGCATTTATTGCCTGGGGCAATTGATGATCAGGTTCATTTTCGGGAGCCGGGATTAACCCATAAGGGTGAAATTTATACAGAAGCAAAGGCTGCAGTGGCTGGAGGTATAACCAGTTACATGGAAATGCCCAATACAAATCCAACTGCAACAACCCTGGAATTGCTGGAAGAGAAGTACCTCCGTGCATCCCAATGTTCGCTGGCAAATTATTCGTTTTTTTTAGGGGCCACAAAAGATAACCTAGATGAGTTGCTCAAAGCAGATGAGCGCACCATTTGCGGGGTGAAAATTTTTATGGGTTCATCAACCGGTAATATGGTGGTGGATAATACAGCGGCTTTGGAAAAAATATTCAGCGAAGTAAAAACACTGATAGCAACACACTGCGAGGATGACCCTATGATTAAAGCCAATACGGCTCAATTTACTGAGCAGTATGGTGAGCATATGGATGCAACGCACCACCATTTAATACGTAGCCGCGAGGCTTGTTATAAATCATCGTCATTTGCTGTTGAGCTGGCCACCAAATACAATACACGGTTGCATATTTTACATATCAGTACTGCAGAGGAGTTAAATTTATTCCGAAACGATATTCCGCTTTCGCAAAAGAGAATTACAGCCGAAGCGTGTATCCATCACTTATGGTTTAGCAACGAGGATTATGCCACTAAAGGAAACTATATTAAATGGAACCCTGCAGTGAAATTACCAAGTGACCGCGATGCTATTTTTAAAGCGGTGCTTGATGGCCGCATTGATGTTATTGCAACCGACCATGCCCCTCATACCATCGAAGAAAAAGAGCAGACATACCTGAAAGCACCTTCGGGTGGACCGCTGGTGCAACATTCGCTCAATGCCATGCTGGAGTTTTACAAACAAGGTAAAATCAGTTTGGAAATGATTGTGCAAAAAATGTGTCACAATGTTGCCGAGTTATTTGAAATTGACAGGAGGGGATTTATCCGGGAGGGGTTTTATGCCGACCTTGTACTGGTTGATTTGAATCAAACGACTCATGTTAACAAAAGCAATATTTTGTACAAATGTAACTGGAGTCCCTTTGAAGGAGTGACCTTTCATTCAAGAATTACCCAAACCATTGTGAATGGAAACGTGGTGTTTGACAATGGCCATTTTGATGAGCGTTCATTTGGAAAACGCCTCCTTTTTAACCGTTAATGCCGTCAAAGGATTAAAATATCAGCTTCGTTTGCCTGATGAATCAAGGTATTAACCTCAAATCGGGTCAATTGATTGTCACGCAATTTTGAGAATTGCCTTGTTCGGTTAACTTTGATTTATAATTAAGAAGTAATTAAGAACCCTGAAAAGGGCATAATATTACCTGAACAATAAAACTATTTATGAAAAGAAACCTGTCCTTAATGTTATTGATGTCCATTGCTTTCTATGGATTTGCGCAGTATACACCTAATGCTATTGTTAATCAGTTTAAACAATATCAAAGCCAGTCTGGGTTAACCGATGCCGATATTGAATCCATGATTATAACCGATCAGTATACGGATGCGCATTCGGGTATTACGCATATATACATGAGGCAGGTAGTAGGGGGAATTGAGGTGTTTAATGGCAATGCTTCCATGCACCTGGATAAAAACGGCAATGTCATTGCTTGCCATTCTGATTTTGTAAAAGATGCAAAACAATTGGTAACAAGCACCAAACCGGCAATTGGCGTTACAGCGGCTCTTCAGGCA
>CALRRW020000063.1:0-7150 GCA_943370695.1 Comamonas sp. lk
CATTTAAGTCAACAATTTTTTCATATCCCGAACTCAACCAGTAACCTTTCATATTTGCAAACTCAGATTCTCCTCCATAATAAAAAGAAGTAACATAACCCTGCTCTTTTAACGCTTTTGAAATGGAAGGAATGCCAGCGAATTTTTGAATATTATTAATAATAGAACTGTTGGGCAAAGCGGGTTGAGCACTAATGATTGCTGCCAGTCCTTTATCTGTTCGGTTTCCCATTGCATAAAAATGATCAAACAAATAGCCCTCTTTGCTCAACGCATTCAACTGAGGCGTTATATTAGCCTCACCTCCTATGCATCCCACTACATCTGCCGACCAACCTTCTAATATAACCAACACCACATTGGGCCGTGTATTGTTAAGTACCATTGGGTGACCTTTAGGAGTAAAACCCAACTCACTTACTATTTTGCCGGCAGTGGTTTCGTCTTCAAAAACATAAGGATTACGCGTAGCATCATCAGAAGTTTCAACCAAAGAAGCCATCAGGTTCCACGAAGTGTTTAAAGCAGCATAATTCAGAAATGAATTAGCTGAATAAAAAGAAGAGCTTTGGCTCAATGGTGTTTTACCAACTCCCCCCCGCATGCCTATTATCAGCATACACAGCAAACCAATCCACATGCAAACATGGTACACTTTATGCTTTTCAACAGGTAAGTATAAGTATCCCTTTACCAAATACTTGTAAAGCAGAAGCGCTAAACTTATAAAAAACAGAAGGATAAAAGCCACCTTACCAAAACCTACTCCTGAAGAAAAGACGAGCATTTCTTTAGGATATTTAACAAATGAAATCGCGTAAGTATTTACCTTTTGCCCCCAGTTGTGGTAAAGTTCAGCATCTGCAATTGATATAAATGCAAGCAACACAGCCAATACAACTGTGTACCATTTGAGTAATTTACTAAAAAGGGAAAGGCGCTGAATAAATAACGCTCCAAACTGCAGCGTCAGCGGAACCCCCATCACATAACAAATCATGGAGATATCCAACCGGAATCCATGGCCAAACGATTGCCAAACCTGCCAACCTGCTTCTTTTGCAGCATCCCAATTGAGCAAAATAAATACACATCTTGATGCTACAAAAAGAATATACCAAAACACAAAATAGCGCAATAACGATTGGAGGTTTTTAATCACGACCCGAAAATAAATAATTAAGAGCGTTGGCGTATTGGATGTGAATAACTAATGCAGGGTTTGGTTGATAAGTAATCCGTTCAGCAAAAAACTAACGTATTCCTCTCCTGTTGAGTTCCCGCTGGTACTTTCTGGCATTCACCTGATGCTGGGCAAACGAAGCTGCAAAATTGTGGAAGCCCGAAAAGTCTTCTTTGGCACAAAAGTAAATATAATGATGTTTTTGCAAATTAAGCACAGCATCAATTGCCTGTATGGAAGGAACACAAATCGGACCCGGTATTAAACCTTTATAAGCGTATGTATTATAAGGTGAATTTATCCTAAGCATTTCACCCGAAACACGCCTGATAGATTTATCGTTTAGTGCATACAAAATAGTGGGATCGGCCTGAAAGGGCATTCCTTTTAACAACCTGTTGTAATAAACGCCTGCCACAACAGGCATTTCTGCTTTTTGGTATGTTTCTTTCTGAACAATAGATGCCAAAATACTGACTTGTTGCGGTGTCAGATTCAATGCAGTGGCTTTTGCTTTACGTTCCTCATTCCAAAACAATATGTATTCCTTTTTTAACCGAAGTAATAAATCTTCAGCAGGAGTATTCCAATAAAAGTTATACGTGTTGGGAATAAACATTGAAACACTGTTGAGGGTATCCAATCCGATATCCTCAAAGATGGACGCATCATTTAACAGGTTTAACAATTCATTACTGTCGGCTTCCAAATTGGTGCACCAAAAACGCACCAAATCAGTTTTGCGCTCAGCATACTTAAATGTTATATCCATTGGCGTTTGCTTGCCGCTCACCATTAATTTCACAAGTTTGTAATTATTGATGGAACCATCCACTTCATATCTTCCCGGTTTTAATTTCAATTCAAAACCAAGCCATTGTATCATGCGCACCAATCCATTCACATTTTTAAACAAACCACTTTCTTTCCAACGTTGTTTGTTTTCTTCAAGCGTTTTTTGTGTCCCTACAAATACATAAGCCTTTTCACCATCCGGCAATTGAATATTGCTAGCCAGCACATCTTCGTACAATTTAATTCCAACACCCAAAAACATGATACCCAACAATACCAGTATGATATTGCGTATCTTATTAGAAGATGATTCTTTCCTTTTAGCCGACATTTACAATTGATTTAAATATTGCTTCACCATTTCGTTTTGAGGATTGCGCTTTAAGATTTGCTGCAATATGTTCTTAGCCTCTGTTTTCTTACCCATAAAATTTAACAGTCCGGCCTTATTCAAAAGCGCTTGTTCAAAATCGGGATTAAAACTCAATGCCAGGTTATAACATTCCAAAGCCTTTTGTGTATTTCCTTTCTTTACGTAAGCAAATCCAATATTGGTTAATGCATCCGATTGTTTGGGATTTAAACGGAGTGAATTTTCCAAAATTACAATCCCTTCATTAATATAATTCTGTTCAATAAAAATCGCTCCCAACTTATTGATAAAATCCAAATTATACGGAGCTAAAACTACCGCTTGCTCATACCACTTTTGCGCAGCCTGCGCCAATCCAAGGTTTTGATATGCCTGCCCAATTCGGTATACTGTCCAAGGATTGTTGAACTGTGATGGTTTCCAGTTTTTGGTTAACTGCACTGTTGTTTGATAATCCTGCTTTAAATACAATAAATGAATACGAGCATCAGTCAAATCGTTTTCATGAATGGCATTTGGTTGATCCAAATATTTTGTTGCTGAGTCCAGAGAATGTTTTTCACCTTCAAATTTTTCGTAGTATGATAAATACGCACTGCCTTTTGTAAAGGCGTCTGATGAAGGATTGTTAATACAATAAATTCCTGCAAACTGTTTAAGATTATCTTTGGTTTGTTGCTTCACGGGAACACGAATCCAATGGTCGGTAACGGTAACATGCGGAATATCAATGGTGCCCGATTTAGGCATATGGCAGCCCCAGCAGTTATCATTTTTTTCCTTTCTGATTTCCAACTTTTCTGTACACACCAGTTGAGGTGGCGTGTGGCAATTGATACATGCATTGTTAAATACCTGTTTCCCTGTAACCTTAACACTTACGTGCGGGTTGTGGCAAGTAATACAGGTGAGGTTTGAAGTTCCAGACTTGGCACCGGCAACAAAACACTTGCTCATTTGCAACCGTTGTGCATGACTTGCCATAATAAACTCGTCATCTTTTCCCTTATATTTAGGCATATAAATATCCACCACATCCGAAAGGTTCATTCCGGGTCTGAAATCGGTAAAAGATTTACCGGGTTTGAGAACAGCATTTCCCTGTAAATGGCAGCGTTGGCAAACATCAATTTGTCGTTCCCAAACAAGTTTTTTAGGATTTACTATCGTATAATCAATCTGGGTGGCAGTGTCTACAATATTGCCGGCAAGTTTCTCTTTAACATGCAACTCTCCCGGTCCGTGGCACCTTTCGCAATCAATACCACGGGGTACTGATGCAAATTTATTGGTTGAGTTTTCTTCGAACTGAGGAAGGGCATTATGACAACTCATACACTCAAAGCCAATAGCTCTATTAAACCTTACATTATCACCGTTTTCAAAACCCGGAGGCAAATCCCATTTCCCTTTTTGTGCATACCATGTTAGGGGCATTTGGTAAATATATCCGTTCACATTCATCATGTGTGAATTGGTATGCTGCCCCGAACCTATAATATAATCAACCTTCTCTGTGCGTTTATAAGTAGTATCCTTTCCATGCAATCTGAATTCAGTAATGTATATTTGACCATCACGTTTGGAGGGTGTATAATACAAATCACTATAGCTGTCGTACACCAGGTGTTTCTTTGAAAAATCGGCCGCACTTTTGGCTTCACTGGCCAAATCAAAACTCTGGCCCATTCCTGTTTCAATAAACGTTTTGTAAATACTATTGTGGCAACTTCGGCAGGTTTCAATACCTACGTATTTTACCGAATCCTGATGGTTTAAATACTCCGATACCTTTTCCTTTTCCTTTTCCTTTTCCTTTTTCTTGCTTTCGGAGCAAAACAAATTCAGCATCATGCCTGCCATCAGCAAACACAATCCAACTGCGGAAACATACGTTGTTTTAAATCTCATTGATACAAAAATGCAGCGATGATTCAATTAAAATCACGCTGCATTTATAAATAATAACATTATTGCTTACCCAAAGTTTTCTTGCCAAGCCATCATTCCGCCAAGAAGATTGCGAACATTGGTAAAACCATTCTCCATCATATACATTTTTGCATTGGCGCTACGTGCCCCACTGCGGCAATGCACCACTATTTCCTGATCCTTTAAATGCGCCAGTTCATCCAGTTTACCCGGCAATTCGCCAAGCGGAATTAATTGTGCACCAATATTATACTCTTCAAATTCATACGGTTCGCGAACATCTATCACAGTAATCTTTTCACCTTTATCCAGTCGCTCCTTTAATTCGGCATTGGTTATGTCGTTCATATGTTAGTTAATGATTAGTTTTTTTACCTGAACACTACCCGTTGTTACATCCTGCACTTTCACAAAATAAACGCCACTGGTAATGTTTGACAAAGGTATATTTTTTTGATTATTTATACTCTTTGTCACTACTCTTCCTGCAATATCAATCACTTCAATGTTTACCTCATTTTCGGTATTGGTATTAATATAAACCATATCGGTTGCCGGGTTTGGAAACAGTGTAACCTCAAATGTTTTAGCCGATTGTTCTGCTTCAGCCATCCCTACTGGCGGAGTAAGCCATTGGCCTATAATCGGGCGCATCATCAATGCACCGTTAAATTGTGTAGCACCCCAGATACCATCTTTTACATGGTACCACATATCAGGATTTTTTGCAGAAACACCATTAATCTGGTAGTTTCTGTCGAATCCCATATTCAATTGAAAAACCTCACTTTGTTCCCATCCGATATAAAACTTGCCTGCAGGAAGCGAAACAGGCGGATCAAATTGTAAATAATAAAAACCATTGTGTTGATTGGTATACGTTGGTCTTGATTGCAATACTTGTTTTAACACCGTTCCTCCGGTACCATCTCCATTGGTACCAATGGCACTCCAAACCATTACCGTAAAACTTTTGGTGCTTACATCAACAAACGACTGGTTAAAAAACATGCTTATACCATGTAATAAATCAGGAACTTCCAGTGTATACCCCAAAGCAACCCCTCCCGGTTCCACTTCTATTCCATAACCGGCTTCGGCAGTCCCATCATCATAGGCAAAATAATTGCTAAAAATAGTCTCTTTATGAATGGTATCGTTGGGGCCGATATTATCAAAATTATTGTTTTGTTTTACAAAATACTTTGCCGTAAAAACCAGTGAATCGGCAGTTAATCCTGTATTCAAAAGGGCTGTTCTTACAATCGGCACCGCAACAATTGATTTGGCTGCAACATTCGGTTGTGTGTTGGCAAATGAATCAATTCTCACCCCTTCCGGATTAAAAACAACCCTGCCATAATTGAGTGGAAATGCTGTTGCATCATTATTGCTTAACCCAATTTGTTGTTCGGTACTTGTATATGCTGCAGGATTGGCGGCAAAATGCTGGCGGGGCATCGAACTGTATTTGGTTAACAATGAAGTTGGATTGGTTGTGAGTGCAAAATCAAAATACCCGTCATTATTACTTCTTCCCCTGTCTAATCTTACATAATCTAAATGCCAGTTGTCGAGATTACCCGTTTTGCTTCCGTAGTTCCGAAACCTGAATTGAAAATCGTGGTGTAAAAAGGATGAATCCACAAGAAGAAAGACATGGGTAAATGCAGTACTGCTATAAACCGAAGACAAACCAACCCATACAGTGCTCCAGCTTTGCTCATTGAACGGATTATTCCTAAACTCCAGCACCAACGAATCAGAAGGATTGGGAATATCACCCAGTCCTTTAGGTTCAATAAAAAAACTAAGGTAAACGGAATCGCCCCTGGTTAGTCCATTTAAATGAAGGTGTTCACTTGTTAAGGTATCAAGGTATCCGCTTCCTTGCCCATAGGCATTCCCCCGCGAATCCAAACCGTCAAATGTGGCAACATTTACACTGGGTGGATTAATGGGAAAATCATTGTTGATGTATACATTTTTATCTTTCCACTTTGAAGCAGACGGATAGGTTTGAGCGGCAGAAAAATCATCAACAAACGGAAGTACCAATTTTTTACCAACGGCAAACCCGGTTGCTAAAAACTGCATCGTATCCTCGTTGCTGTAATTCGATTTACTCAATAATCTGAATTGGAAATAATTTGAGCGGAAACGTCCGATATTAATTTGACGGGAAAAAGTGCCCCCTTGAGAAACGCCACCACCCACTTGCCACACACGGATCCACTGACCTAAATTATTTTGAAACTCTAGTATTAACGAATCTGTTCCATCGGATGCAGCCTGTGCATTGTATGCAAAACTCAAAAAGATAGAATCGGATACCGGATAAAGCAAAAGGTTGATGGGTTGCGAAAGCATTGTATCGCCCAATCCTGCATTCGTATATTTTGTTCCGTTTGTATCAAAAGCATTAAAGCGAACACATTTCATTCCTTTCAGAGAAGCCCCTTCAACAATATCAGCCTGGGCATGTTCCCAATAAACAGAAGATGGCTGTGAAGGATACCCATCCAAGGAAGTGGCGAATTGTTCCATGTATGGCGTTGTGATTTTGTCGGCTATATTAATTTGATGCAATAAAAATTGCTGGGTGTTAGTTGCCAGTCGTTTACCATAATCTTTGAACCTGAAATTAAAAGCGGCTGCGTTTAAAAGTTGTACATCAATTGACAAAACAACTTTTTCATTTTGCTTAACCAGATTTGCAGATGTCCAAACAGGAATAAAATTACCGGCACCATATTCCAACTCCAGTACCAACGAATCGTTTGCTTCCCAGGTAGAACCTGTACTGTACACAAATGAGATAAAAAACTGTCCGTTAGAACCTGTTACATCCATGTCTTTCGACAAAA
>CALRRW020000064.1:0-7140 GCA_943370695.1 Comamonas sp. lk
CGAATAAGGATAAAATCAAAGCAACTTCAAGTAACGATGAAGTAGTTTCATACATCAAAGGCGAAGCCGAACTTGCAGTAGACCGTTCGTTCCAGATTCTTCGCTCTCGTATTGATAAGTTTGGGGTAACACAACCAAATATTCAAAAGTTGGAAGGAACCGGCCGTATTTTGATTGAATTGCCGGGTGTTGATAATCCAACCCGTGTTCGCAAGCTATTACAAGGAACAGCAAAGTTGGAGTTTTTTGAAACATTTGATAATCCTGAAGCATTCAAATACCTATCGAGCGCAAATGATATGCTTAAAAAAGTATTGGCAAACGAATCGACTACCGTTGAAAACGATAGTACTTCAGCTGATACAGCAAGTACACAAAGTGCATTGGCAGGATTGGGTAATAAATCAACTGTAAATGCTAACGATACTGCAGCAAAAGATACATCAGCAGAAAAATCGGTAGAGCAGTTCACCAAAGAAAATCCATTGTTTGTATTGTTGCGTCCTTACGCTGATGAGCAAAACATGCTTATTGCAAAAGGTTCAATGTGCGGAACTGCAATGGTAAAAGATACAGGTAAAATCAACACATACCTGAATATGCCCGAAGTACAGGCAGTATTGCCAAGCAATATTCGTTTTGCATGGGCTTACAAAGGTTTTGGCGATAATGGAGAAGGTGTGATTTTACACGCCCTTAAAATATCAAAAGATGGTGGAGCTTCATTGGAAGGTGATAAAATTGTGGATGCTCGCAGAGATGTTTCACAAGACGGACAAACAGAAGTTTCCATGACAATGAACCCTGAGGGAGGAAAAGCATGGGCCAAATTAACCAAAGCAAATGTTGGGCATAGTATTGCCATTGTATTGGATGGTGTTGTTTATTCTGCTCCTAATGTTCAAAATGAAATTACAGGAGGCCGCTCTTCAATTTCTGGTGGATTTACCAGCGAAGAAGCAGGTGACTTGGCAAATATCCTAAAAGCAGGTAAACTTCCTGCTCCCGCTAAAATTACAAGTGAATCGGTTGTAGGTCCTACTTTAGGTCAGGAAGCTATCACTTCAGGTTTATTGTCAATGGTTATTGCAATCTTAACAGTATTTGCGTTTATGGCATTCTACTACAACAAATCAGGTTTAGTTGCCGATGTTGTATTGTTTGTGAATGTGTTTTTTGTAATGGGTATTCTCGCATCTATCGGTGCGGTATTAACCTTACCCGGTATTGCCGGTATCGTATTAACAATTGGTTTGGCAGTAGATGCCAATATCTTGATTTTTGAACGTGTACGTGAAGAATTAGCCCATGGTAAATCAGTTTCTCAATCAATTACAGAAGGATACAAACACGCAATGCCTTCAATTATCGATTCGAATGTTACACTCTTATTACTAGGAGTTATTCTTTATGCATTCGGAACGGGCCCTATTCAAGGTTTTGCAACAACCTTAATTATTGGTATCCTTTCATCATTATTTGCTGCGGTGTTAATTTCCCGCGTCATTTTTGAATGGATGTTGACCCGCAAAAAGGAAATCACATTTGATACAAAACTTACCCGTAACGCCTTTAAAAATCTTCATTTTGATTTTGTTGGCAAACGTAAAGTATACTACATGATTTCAACAGCAGTAATCATTATTGGTACTATTTTCTACTTTAAAAACGGTGGATTTAACTTAGGTGTTGATTTCAAAGGAGGACGTACATATGTAGTGCGCTTTGATAATGAAATGAATACCGAAGACGTAAAAATATCATTGGAAAAAGTATTCGAAGGTTCACAAACGGTTGTTCAAACTTTAGGAAATGCTAGCCAGTTGAAAATCACAACTTCGTATCATATTGAAAATTCAGACGAAAACGCAGACAGGGAAGTAGAAACAACCCTTGCCAAAGGTTTGGAAAGCATGGGTACCAAATATGAAATTGTTCAACAGCAAAAAGTTGGACCTACCGTAGCAACGGATATTGTGTACGGTGCATATGGAGCTATTTTGTTCTCGTGTTTATTAATGTTTGTGTACATTATTGTTCGATTCAAAAAATGGCAATATGGAATGGGTGCTGTTGTGGCATTGTTCCATGACGTGTTGGTTGTACTATCGTTCTACACCATTTTTGATAATGTATTGCCTTTCTCTTTGGAAATCGGACAAGATTTTATCGCGGCAATTTTAACGGTTATGGGTTATACCATGACAGAAACGGTAATCGTATTTGACCGTATCCGCGAACGCATGAACGAAAAAGGACATGTGGATGTTGCCGGTGAAGAAAGAAACAAACTCATCAATTTTGCCCTAAACAGTACCTTAAGCCGTACAATTCTGACATCATTGTCTGTATTCTTCGTATTGGTGGTAATCTTCATCTTCGGTGGCGAAAGTATCCGTGGGTTTATCTTCGCATTGTTGGTAGGCCGCGTTATCGGTACCTATTCATCATTGTGTATTTCAACACCAATCGTTGTGGATTTGGAAAGAAATGATTCATTAACAGTAGCAAAAGCATAAAGCTACTTAACATAAACTGGAAGCCTCCATCGAATTAGTTCGGTGGAGGCTTTTTTGTACACCTGTGAAAACAATTGTTATTATAATTAAATACCCTTTTTGTATGCTTGCGTTATGGTTGTCGGTTAATAAGGCGATTTGTAATGGCTATGCACGAAAAAAACAATCATAGCGTTATGATATCATAAACCAATAGAATCGGCACTCAGGGAAATCACACAAATAGAAAAGCTAATAGCTAAAGGCTAAAAGCCAACTGCAAATAATCAAAACGAAATGGAACCAACAGAACAAATGACTTTTCTCTCGCTGCTCATGAAGGGCGGTGTTGTAATGATACCTATTGTCATTTTATCAATTGTCACTGTGTATATTTTTATTGAACGCTGGATGCATATTCGCGCCCGCTCAAAAAGCTTACCCGATTTTACCAACCAGATTATTGATAAACTGGAAGAAGGAAATATGAGTGCCGCAAATGCATTGTGCGAAAGAGACAATAGTGCCATGGGCCATATTATTCAATCAGGATTAATCTGTATTGGCAAGCCTGTACGCGAAATCGAATCAATGATGGAAAGCCAGGCCAATATTGAAATTAGCGAAATGGAAAAGAAGTTGAGCTACCTTGGACTAATAGCGGGTATTGCACCCATGCTTGGTTTCATCGGAACCATATCAGGTGTAATTAAGATTTTTTACAATATTTCGCTCACAGATAATATCAGTATTGGAATTATTGCCGGAGGTTTGTATGAAAAAATGATTAGTTCGGGTTCCGGTCTGTTAGTTGGTTTATTGGCTTATACCGGATACCATTTGCTCAATCATATCATCGATGGATTTAGTTTGAAGGTGCAAAAACAAACCCTTTCGTTTTTACAACGTATTCAAAAAACAAGTAAATGAAACTAAGGCGCAACAAACGATTTCATGCCGAAGTGGCAACAGGATCGTTGAACGATATTATGTTTTTTTTGATGCTATTCTTTTTGATTGTATCAACAGTGGCAAATCCCAATGTCATTAAAATATTATTGCCCAAATCGCAGGCCAACCAAGCCCTGAGTAAAAAAACCATTTCAGTTACCATTACAGAAGACAAACATTATTTTATTGACCAGCGTGAGGTTTCATTTGATATGCTGGAGAGTGAAGTGTTAAAGGAAAACGCAAATATTACAGATGCTACGGTTGTGTTGCGGATTCCCCATAATTTGGCCATACAGGATTTAGTGGATGTGATGCAAATAGGCGCCAAACACAAACTCAAAATGGTACTCGCTACGGATAAGAAGTAGATATTGTTGAGTTAATAGACGATAGTCCATCGATTTTTGGCGCTATCAACATCTTTAACTCAATCAACTCAATTAACAAATCAACTTTTCCCCGGTTATGAATATTGAATTATTGCGCGAGCATTGTGTGGCTAAAAAAGCGGTAACAGAAGAATTTCCATTCGATAATGACACCCTTGTTTTTAAAGTGGCAGGGAAAATGTTTGCCCTTATCTCGCTCAAAGCACCCGATAGCGTAAACCTCAAATGCGATCCCGAAATTGCGTTAGAACACAGGCAAAATTATGAAGCAGTTGTTCCCGGTTTTCACATGAGCAAAACACATTGGAACACTGTTGCCTTTAACAGCGATGTAAATGATAAATTACTGTTGCAAATGGTTGATGATTCATACAGCCTGGTAGTAGCAGGTTTGCCTAAAAAGGTGCGCGAATCCTTATAAAATGTTTCCGGTTAAACATCGTTAAAAGTCAGCAACAACTTATCTATTCTCACCCCATCCATATCCATTATTTCAAACTCGCAATTATAATGATGGATTTTGTCGCCCACCTGTGGCATGGATTCCAGCTTGGTTAAAAAGAATCCCGATATCGTGGTGTAGTCAGCAACTTTGTCTTCGATAATTTCGCGCTGAAAAAATTGATTGAGTTCATAAATAAGCGTTCGCCCATCTATCAGATACGTATTGTTTTCCCGTTTAAAAATATTCGGTTCATCCGTTTCATCTTCATCCGGCAGGTTGCCAACAATGGCCTCTGTAAGGTCGTGAAGGGTAATAATACCCTTGGTTTCACCAAACTCATCTGTTACTACAGCAATGTATTGCTTTTTGTTTTTAAAGATATTCAGGATGCGAAATGCAATCGTATTTTGTAAGATAAAAATTGGTTGTTTAATAATGGAGTAAAGTGAAAAGTTGGGTTGTTTGACATGTTCCCAAAAATCTTTGATATTGATAACACCCAGCACATTATCCAAAGAACCATTACACACCACAAATTTGGAATGCACACTTTCCTTTAGTTTGAGGAGAATCGTTTCTACCGGATCATTGCTGTCAATCCATTCTACTTCGCTGCTATGTGTCATCAGCGATTTTGCCGTTTGGTCCGTAAAGGAAAACAGGTTGTGGTGAACTTCACTTTCCTCTTTTTCTAAAACACCTTGTTTGTGCGCTGTTTTAAGCATAAACCGCAGTTCGTCTTCACTTACTTTCTCGCTTTCGTTTTGTTTAATGCCAAGTGCTTTCAAAATAAGGCTCGTGGAAACCGAAAGCAATTTGACAAAAGGAAATGTTATTTGGGTGAAATACTTGATAATCGGAACACAAAAAAGAGCAATACTTTCCGAATGGTTCATTGCAATGGTTTTGGGAACCAACTCACCAATAACAATTGAAAAATAGGTGATGCTCCCGATTACCGTAACAAGGGAAATAACATGATTATAAGGTTCTATAAAACTAAACCGTGATAAAAACAATTCCATATCATCTGTTAATGCAGCACCTCCATAAGCACCCGAAATGATACCAATTAATGTAATTCCTACCTGAACAGATGAGAGGAAGTTTTCGGGATTTTCCAATAATTGCAAAACAATTTTAGCCCTGTTGTTTCCTTGTCCCGCAAGGTGTTCTATCCTGCTTCTTTTAACCGATACCAATGCAATTTCAGATAAAGCAAAAAAGCCATTTAACAACGTGAGAATAAAAATGATGAAAATTTCCATTGCAGCAAATCTACTTTTTTATGGTTACCCAACACAATACCAATGTGAATGTTGTCACCCCTCACAATAATTTTATATTTATCCGTTTGTAATTTAAAATCCTTTCTTTTACTTGCCCTCGATGAATATCCAATCAAACATCTCCTTAAAACCCCTCAATACTTTTGGCATTGATGCCAAAGCGAAAGAGTTTGTTGACATCCAATCACGTGAAGAACTGGAAGTTTTGTGCAGTAATTTTAACCTCATCAACCGCAATGTGCTGGTTTTGGGTGGTGGCAGCAATATGCTGTTAACAAAAGATGTAGACGGGATGGTCATTAAAATTTCAATAAAAGGAATTGAGATAACCAATGAGGATAATGACAATGTTTGGGTGAAGGCAATGGCAGGAGAGGTGTGGCACGATTTGGTTTTATGGACAATTGAAAAAGGGTATGGAGGGCTGGAAAACCTCTCACTGATTCCCGGTTGTGTGGGAGCATCTCCCATGCAAAATATTGGCGCGTATGGTGTCGAAATCAAAAACACGTTTCACTCATTAGAGGCAATTTCCATTGAAGATGCCGAGTTTAAAACATTTGGGCCGGCCGAATGCAAGTTTGGCTACCGCGAAAGTATTTTTAAACAGGAAGCTAAAGGAAAATACATTATCGTTTCGGTTGAGTTTAAATTGAGCAAACACCCGGTAGTAAATACTACTTATGGCGCTATTCAGCAAACATTGCAAAAGCACGGTATTGAAAAACCTGATGTTAAAGCCATAAGTGATGCTGTCATTGAAATCCGCTCCTCAAAATTACCCAATCCAAAAGTGCTGGGAAATGCCGGTAGCTTTTTTAAAAACCCCGAAATACCCAATACCCAATTTAACCAACTCAAATTGACCTTCCCGGAAATTGTGGGTTATCCTACTACCGAAGGTTATACCAAAGTGGCTGCCGGTTGGATGATTGAACAATGCGGCTGGAAAGGCAAAGTGGTGGGTCATACAGGTTCGCATAAAGACCAGGCCTTGGTTCTGGTAAACTACGGAGGAGCAACCGGTCATGAAATCTGGCAATTGGCAATGGATATTCAAGCCAGTGTTAAAGAGAAGTTTGGCGTAACCATTACTCCCGAAGTAAATGTGATTTAGTATTCTGCTTAATCTCTAATATTCCTTATTTTCGCAGCTTCATTTTGGCTCTTAATCATATTGTTTTGGGCGGTATTAACTATGCGAAAAAGTAAATTTAAACAGTACACCATTCCGAATATTACTATTACCAATGCAGGAAGCGAAGGGAAAAGCGTGGCACGCGAAGGAGAAAAGGTTGTTTTGGTTGATTATGGAGTGCCAGGTGATGTGGCCGATATTTTTGTTTCTTCCTCCCGAAAAAAAGTAAATTTTGGAAAGGTTGAACGCATTATCACCCCTTCACCCGATAGAGTCGAACCCTTCTGTTCACATTTTGGCGTTTGCGGAGGCTGCAAATGGCAGCAAATGAGCTATACAGCTCAGTTAAAGTATAAAAACCAACAGGTACTCGATGCCTTCGAACGTATTGGTAAATTCCCGTTCCCTCCTTTTTTGCCCATTGTGG